>NZ_CP033922.1:2490000-2790000 GCF_003815715.1 Chryseobacterium sp. G0162
CTATCTGTTGAAAAAAGGGTTTGCTTCCATCCACGGACAAACCATCAAAACCTCCAGTTTTGGGGTTACCGATGATAGTTATGATTTAATCTTCGATATTTTAAAAGGAAAAACGCCTAAATACAGCCTAAAATCTCACCCATTAAATAAACAGGGTAATATTGAAGGAGAATTAGTTGGAGGGAATTTAGCCCTTATCTATGCTCTTCTGGGGACCAAATATTCTTTTGACTTTAAAGATAAAATCTTATTTATTGAAGATATCGGTGAAAACTTTTATGCTCTAGATCGTATGATGATGAGTCTTGAGCTTGCAGGTGTTTTTAATAAAATCAAAGGACTTATCGTAGGAGGAATGACCAATATGGGTGATGAAAAAGACAACAATGATTATGAATCCAGCTTTGATGAATTTGCCTACAAACTGATCTCTGAAAGAATTTCAAAATATAAATTCCCTGTAGTATTCGGTTTTCCAAATGGACATATCAAAGATAACCGCCCTCTTTTAATTGGCGGGACGGTTACAATAAAGATTGGTGATAAGACAAAGATTGAGTTTTAGTAAGAATTAATCCCTACCCCCGGATTTACTTGGGTAAACTACTTTTCCATCTTTATTAATGATTACAGGAGCTGAAGTGGCGGTTGAGTTTATTGGAAATTTCCATTTTTCTGCGCCATTGCTTTCTAAGAAAGCATATACAAAGTTTGAACCGCCACCACCAACAAATACTGTGGCATCTGTTGAAACAGATTCTGCACTATTAGAATAAATTGTTTTTTGCCATTTTATGTTTCCTGTCTGCTTATCCATAACAGTAATATTTCCCGAACTGGAATTTGCAGAAACATAGTTTTCATTGACAAATGGGCTGCTCGAATATTTACCTGAATTATAAGATTGCCAAATGATATCTCCTGTTAAAGCATTTAATTTGTATAAATAATTTTGATCGGTTATATATAAATATCCATCTAAAATTGTAGGAGAAGAAGATTCAAGAGAGCTTCCAAGCTGCTTTTTCCAATTTAATTCACCTGTTACTTTATTAATGTTATAAATATATCCATTTCTATTCCCGATATAGAGGTTATTTTGTACTATTGAAGGCGAAGAGGAATTAAAAAAACTACCTGCATAATATTTCCATTTCAGTACTCCATTACTTTGATCCAATGCATAAAGATAACCATCATCACTCCCAAAATAAACGATTTCTCCGGAGACTGTTGGACTTGAACTAACGTTAAAATCAGTTTTATATTTCCATTTTAATTCTCCTGTTGCAGCATTTAAGGCATAAAAGTTATCATCATCACTGCCAAAGAAAACGGTATTGTTAGAAACATACACGCTTGATTCAATCGCTTCCCCTGCTTTGAATTTCCATATGAGTGTTCCATTAGTTGCGTCAAGAGCATACAAATATTCATCTGTACAACCCACATATAATACGTTATTATTATAAAAAGCAGTACTATATTGAAACGTTCCTTTAGTCACAGGAAAAGACCATTTTAGCTGACCACTTTGAGAGTCAAGTGCATAATATTTATTTTGCCCGCCAATGAACATGACGTTCTTCGTGTAATTAGTTGGATTTTCGGTAGTATCTTCAGATGAAGAGCAGCTCATTGCGCATGTTAATATAATGCAGCCAAAAAGTAATTTAATTTTCATAGGTTTGATATAGTCAAGGCGAAAATACAAAAATTAATATGGCAAATCACAATGACTTCGGTATCTTAGCAGAAGAATTAGCAGCTGATTATTTGGAAAAAAACGGGTATAAAATTCTGGCCAGGAACTTCCGATTTCAGAAAGCAGAGATTGATATTATTGCTGAAAAGGATGAGTTCATTATCATTGTTGAGGTAAAAGCTAGATCCACCGATGCTTTTATATTGCCTCAGGAAGCGGTGACTAAAACCAAGATCAGATCCATTGTATCTGCAGCAAATCATTATCTGGAAGAATTCAATAAGCAGAATGAGGTGAGATTTGATATCATTTCTGTTTTGCCTGATCACAACAAAAATCTAACGATTGACCATATAGTTGATGCTTTTCAGGCATTTGATGCCAATTAATCATCTTAAAAAATAATAATAAATGGTGTATCACTTTAAGAAGATATCAGTGTAACAATAAAGAACATGCATTGATAAATTGTTAACCTGATTCAATATTACATTCAATAATAATCAGTTTTATGAAAACAATATTCATCACCGGAGCTACTTCCGGTATCGGTAAATCTACAGCTGAGCTTCTGGCAAAACAGGGAAACAGAATCATCATTTGTGGAAGAAGACATGAAGTACTGGAATCTTTAAAGGAAGAATTATCTCATTTTACCGAAATTTTTAGTCTAATGTTCGATGTAAGGAATCTAGAAGAAGTAGAAACCGCAATAAATTCGCTTCCCGAAGAATGGAAAGATATTGATGTTCTGATTAATAATGCTGGGAATGCCCATGGTCTTGATCCACTTTCATCGGGAAAGACAGATGACTGGGATTCTATGATCGATGGGAATGTGAAAGGACTTCTCTATGTTTCCAAAATGATTATCCCAGGTATGAAAACTAAAAATTTAGGTCATATTGTAAATATCAGTTCTGTGGCAGCAAGGCAGACATACGCCAATGGAGTAGTGTACTGTGCTACCAAAAAAGCAGTAGACGTTATTTCTGAAGGAATGAGATTAGAGCTTACTGAATTCGGGGTCAAAGTAACCAATATCCAACCCGGAGCTGTGGAAACAGATTTTTCATTGGTAAGATTCAAAGGAGATAGCGAAAAGGCAGCAACTGTATATACAGGATACGAAGCATTAAAAGCTGAAGATATTGCAGATGCTATTGCTTACTGTGTAAATGCTCCCAAACATGTTACCATTGCCGATATGTGTATTTATCCAAGTGCTCAGGCAGAACCAAGAACAATCTACAGAAAATAGTCTCAAAATAAAGGACTAAATTTGTAGAAAATTTTAAAAGTAATTTTGCTTTTCCGCAAGGTTACCATTTAGCTTAAAACAAGAAAATGAAAATTCTATATCTTGAAACATCCTCTAAAAACTGTTCGGTAGCCGTATCAGATAACGAAAAGCTGCTGTGTGTATGTGAAGAGGTTTCTGAAAACTATAAACAATCTGAAAGTCTTCATACCTATGTTGAATGGGCGCTGGAAGGCGCAGGAATATCACTGAAAGACATTGAAGCAGTTTCCTTAGGAAAAGGACCGGGTTCTTATACCGGATTAAGAATTGGAGCAGCCTCTGCAAAAGGGTTTTGTTATGGGCTGAAGGTTCCGTTTATAGCAATCAATTCTCTTGAAAGCATGATAGAGCCGTTTTTAGGGCAGAACTATGATTTTATAGTGCCATTGATCGATGCAAGAAGAATGGAGGTTTATACAGGTGTTTATGACGGTTCTACAGGGAGAGAAATTTCTGTAACGGAAGCAAAGATTTTAGATGAAACTTCCTTTGAAGAGTTTAGAGATAAGAAAGTAGTCTTTGTAGGAGATGGTGCTAAGAAGGCTAAAGATATTTTAAACCTACCTGATGCAGACTTTAGAGAAGATATTTATCCATCTGCCCAATATCTGATCAAAAAGACATTGGGGAAAATAGAAAAGAAGGAGTTTGAAGATATGGCTTACTTTGAGCCTTTTTATCTTAAAGACTTCCACGGGGTAAAGAAAAAGGGTTCATAGAATTCTATACCCTCAGAAAAATAAAAAAAGCGAAGAGTACATCTTCGCTTTTTTATTTTATTGATTTTGTGGCCTATCAGGAATACTCTTATTTCTAAATTTTGGCTTATCAGTTTTTTGTTGAGGTGTGTTGTTCATATTCACTGAAGGCTTTGGTTGTGCCTGTTTAAGATCCTTCGGCGCTCCATTTGAGTTTCCATTGAGGTTCTCATTGGCCATTGGCTGAATATTGTTGTTTACAGGTGGAGTAGGAGCCCCCGGTTGTTGGGGAATAGAATTCCCTTTATTATCAGTTGCCTGGAAGCTGAGATCACTTTTCAGATAATTCAGCATCTCTTTAGCTCTTATGCCTTCAGGAGTTTTGGAGTAGTTTAAGGCAATCTGTTCAAGCTGTAAGATCATTACTTCCTTCCCACTGGCTTTTCCTGTATTAAAAGCATTCAATAGGTATAATTTCGGAACTAATGCGTCTTTCGGATACTTTTGGAGTGTTTGGTCAATAACTTCTTTACTTTCCCCGAATTTCTCAGCTTCATATAACGCATAAGCTTTTTTGTATTCATTTTCAACATCCTCTGTTGATTTTACAAATGAATTGTTTTTAGGATTTCGGGCAAACTCAGCATATGAAGTATAAGGATAATCAGCTAATAGAATTTGTTTTGCTCTTTCAGCCGCCTGAGGAGTTTTCTCATAATTCATGGCAAAAATCTCATACAATGCCTGAAGCATTACCTTTTCTTCCGGTTTTACATCTACAAGGTCATACAACGTTTTCGTGGCCAGTGGAGTATTGGTAAAATAATTCTGATACATAATCCCAAGGCCTAAAGATGCAGTATCTCTGTCCTTTTTAAGAAGTGCCAGTTTACCCTGATCGGTAGGAATCTGCTCAATGTAATAAGCAGGTTCAAAACGTCTCGGATTAGCAACAGTAGTTACCCCAAGCGCTTCACTTTTCATATCCTCAATAGAAGCCATTTTCTTGGAAAAACGCCAGTTATCAGATAGAGCTCTTTCTCCCCAAACCTGTTTAAATGAAGACGTTCCTTTGCTTACCGTACCTGTATTGTTGAAATAAAAACCTTTCGTTGTTACTCCAAAATCTTCAAAAGAATTAGAATTGTTATTGGCAAAAATAGAATTGGCGTTATAATCTCCGGTATCAAATCCCTTGTTTCGCTCTGCACGTCTTCTTTCCTGTTCCTCTTTCTCCTCCTTAATCTTTAATTTGGCAATATATTTTGAGAAAAATTCTGTTCGTTGTGTATTATCCATCTTAGCTAAAGAAAGAATACTGTCATTCTTTTTGATCAGATAATAGTTTTTAGAAATCTTTTTAATGTAGGCAGACTGATCCTGTAGTAAGATCTTTGAAGGTTCATAAGTCATTACGGCAAGAGCTGAATCATAATACGTTCCCGCACCAATATAATCATTCTTTTCAAGATAACTTTTCCCTATCTCATAATAAGCCAATCCACGAATCTGAGGATCAGAAACCTTCTCAAACAAAGACTTTCTGAAAAACTGCTGTGCTTCATCCTTTTTTCCGGCTTTATTGGCCATAAGCCCTAACGCATAGTAAAATTCATTTTTTCTGGAAGAATAAGTTCCTTTTTTACTAATCCCTTCCAGATAGTTTTTAGCTCCGTTATAATCTCCTTTACCATTGAACGTTTTGGCAATGGCAATTTGGGATTTTACTTCAAATTCAAAATCACTGGAATACTTATAGGCTGCAGTATAGCTTTCTCTTGCTTTATCGTTTTGTCCGAGATTTTCCAGAACCTGACCTCTCAAATAAGCAATTCTGCTCTTCAGCTTTCTATTGGAATTCAGCTCAAAAGCCAAATCAAGCTCTTTCGCAGCATCTTCCTTTTTTCCGGCATCCAAGAGTGATTCAGCATAATAAATGCTTAAAAGTTTGGAATAAGTTTTATTGATTCCATCACCCTTTAGCTTGGCAAAAGTTTCATGGGCTCTGTGGTAGTCTTTGATTTTATCATAAGCTACCCCTTGATAAATTCTGGCCAATGGAATCCTTTTATCATCCTTCATATGAGTGAAGACATAATTAAGTGCATCCATCGCTTCCAACGGTTTATTTCTATAAATTCTGGACTGCGCAAGAATAATATAGGCATCAAAAATCTGTTTGTTTTTTTCCTCGCCGTTTCTGGTAACAGAATATTTATTGATAGCTTTTAATGCCTTGGCTTCAGCAATTTCGAGAGTTGTTGCTCCTTTAGTTGCCGTTCCTCCATCAGGATTAGAAGAAGTATTTCCCTGATTACTTGGCATATTTGGTATATTAGGAATTCCAGAATTTCTTCCGGAGGGTCTGTTGGCAACTTCTGCCATTTTCATGGAATTCTCTGCAAAAGCAGTTGATTGTCCTAAGTCACTTCCTAAAGGCTGTTCTTCAAAGGTAAGAATAGGAATGTAAGGAGCATAAAAATTGTCCTTATGTCCCTTATCTCTAGCTGTAAACTCACTGTTTAAGGCATCCTTAGCATTAAACAGGGTGTTATAATATGTGGAAAATCCTTTCAATAGTTTGGAACGCTGCTCCGGCTTCTTTGTTTTGGTAGCACAGGAAGCAACAAGGCAAATCACTAAAAGGAACAATATATTCTTTTTCATTATTCAATATAACTCGCTAATCTGCTTTTTATTATCAGCAGTTTGATGATTTTGTAAAAATAATAAAATTTTATAATGAATAATATTTATATTTCTTCCGGAAATATTTTATTTCATCTTTATGAGGATCAGAAACCGCTATGATTTTTAATTAGCGGAGATCTCTTTTAAAATTTTGTAAACCATGTGGGTCGGAAGCCCCATAATAGTATAAAAACTACCTGTAAGGTTTTTGATTTTTGCCATTCCCAGCCATTCCTGGATACCATAACTTCCGGCTTTATCAAAAGGCTTGTAATTTTGAATATAATACTGAATTTCTTCATCAGTGATCTCATCAAAAGTCACATCAGCAACATCTGTTTCCGTAAATACCTTATCTGCAGTTTTGATGGTTATTCCAGTATATACCTGATGGGTTTTTCCTGAAAGGCTTCTGAGCATATGATAAGCATCTGCTTCATCCTTTGGCTTCCCCAGAATCTGCTGATCTATGGCAACGACAGTGTCAGCGGTCAGTAAAACTTCATCAGCTGTAAGACTTCTGAAAGCATCTGCTTTTAATTCAGCTAAATAGGCAGCAGCTTCCTCTATTTTTATAGATTCAGGAATAATTTCCTCACAGTCGATTTTTACCACTTCAAATTCAAAACCAAGGCTGGAAAGGAGTTCCTTTCTTCTTGGTGATTGTGATGCTAAAAGTAATTTCATAAGTAGGATTATACAGATTGTGTGTTATCATCATGCCAGTTCCCCTGAACTTTCATTACCTGTTCAATGACATCGCGTACAGCACCGCTTCCTCCTTTTATTGGAGAAATATAATCAGCTACTCCTTTTACTTCAGGAACAGCATTTTCAGGACATGCCGCAATGGCAGAGTTTTCCATGATATGAATATCCGGAAGATCATCTCCCATGGTTAGAATCTCCTCATTTTTAAGGTTATACTTCTTTTTAAAATCTTCAAAATCTTCCATTTTATTATGGGATTTCGGATAATAGTCCTGAATACCAAGGTAATTGATTCTATGTTTTACCATATCATCATTCCCACCTGTAATAACTCCTATTAAATAGTTGTTTTTTAGGGCTTTAACTACTGCATAGCCATCCAGTACATTCATTACCCTGCACATATTTCCTCCTGGCATCAGATAAACACTTCCATCTGTGAAAACTCCGTCTACATCAAATACAAAGGCCTTAATATCCTTTAATTTCTCTTTATAACTCATACATTTTTTGAATAGAATGATTCATTGTCTTATAAATGCTAAGACTTTCTTCGTCTTGTAATAATTGCTCATGTAATTCTAAAACCCTAAGATCATTTCTTACAGCCGGTCCCGTTTGAGCCATTTTAGGATCTATCTCATGAATCTTCTGAACCGTTTCATCAATCAAGGGTAAAAAATAATCAAATGGAATCTCCTGAGAATCCGAAATTTCCTTAGCTCTTGAAAAAAGATGATTCACAAAATTGCACGCAAAAACTGCAGTCAGGTGAATGTACTTTCTTTTTTCATGATTGCTTTCCATCACATTTTTCGAAATCCTCGAAGCCAGTTCAAAGAGTATTTTTGTATCCTCTTCATTTTCAGCTTCAATGAAAAACGGAATCTTGTCGTATTCAAGTTCTTTGGATTTTGAAAAGGTTTGTAGCGGATAAAAACTTGCCTTTCTGTATTGTCCGTTCAAAGTTTCCTTTGGAAGAGAACCTGAAGTATGGGCAACCAGACAGTTATTTTTAGTAATCAATGTCGAGACTTCTCCTACAGAATTATCACTTACACAGATGATATAAAGATCTGCATCTTCAAGATGTTCCGTAGAATAAGGAATATTCAGTTCTTCAGAAATTTTACTCAATTCTTTTTCGTTCCGCCCAAAAATCTGAGCAAGGGAAATACCTTTCAGGTTGAAGGCTTTTGCCATGTGATACGCAACATTTCCGGAACCGATAATTACAATTTGCATCTAACAAATATAAGATTTTAAGCTGAGTCGGGAAAGGAAGAGTAATACAGAAGCTTGAAACTTAAATATAGGCACGTTTATTGCGTAACTGTCTCATATTATTTTTAATATTTATACTGAAAATTGAATAATTAATTTAACTTTCAGTTATTTTTGTAATCCAAAATAGTGAAAGGCATCTTATGAAGATTAAGGACGCGGAGATTATTTCGTTGATGCAGAATCCACGGACACAGGATAAAGGTGTTCGTGCCTTGATGGATGCCTATCAAAGCAGATTGTACTGGCACATACGAAGAATTATTGTGGACGGAGATCTTGCCCAGGATACTTTGCAGGAAACTTTTATTAAAGCTTATCAGAATTTTCATCAGTTTAAAAACGATAGCCAGTTGTATACCTGGCTGTATAGAATTGCTACCAATGAAGCTCTACAGCAGGTTAATAAACTGAAGAAAATGCAGAAAACAGATGAAGATCCGGAGTATCATATGCAAAATCTTGTAGCAGACAATGTGGAAGGAGATGCCGAAGAAATACAGCTGTTACTGCAGAACGCCATACAAAGCCTGCCGGAAAAGCAGAAACTGGTATTTATGATGCGGTATTATGATGATTTGCCCTATGAAGAGATATCTAAAATTGTAGAGATGTCCGTAGGAACATTAAAAACAAATTATCATTATGCCAAACAGAAAATAGAAGAATATATTAAGGAAAATTACGAAAGATAATTTTTGACAAAACAAAGATGAAAGAGTTCGACATAGAAAAACTAGAACGTAAAAACATTTACACAGTCCCTGATAATTTGTTTGAAAATATTCAGGAGAGGGTTATGAATGATATAAAGGCGGAGCAAAAAGCACCAGCACCGGTCTTTAAATTAAATTGGATGTATGCAGCAGCAGCGTCACTGGCTTTGATCTTTGGAGTAACTTTTATTTATAATTCCAATAATGATTCTGCAGATAAAGAGCTGAATTCAAAAGAGGCGTATGCGATGCATAAAGGAGAACCTCAGACGGAAGCTGAGCTTGCTTATGAAACATTGAAAGGAGATTTAACCTCTGTTGAAAATAATAATCAAACAGTTGTAAATCAGAAAAATAATACTTCTTTAGCTGTGAAAAGCGAGGGAGGAAATGAAAAAGAAACTGTTTCACAAAAAGTAGTGAAACCAGTAAATAAAAAAGAAGAAACACGGATGAATGAATATCTGGATTCGTTCTCCAATTCTGAAATTGCAGAACTGGCAAGTAACTCGACTCAGGATGTTTATTTGGATTTATATAATTAATAAAGAAAGATGAAAAAGATACTATTGACGTTTTTTATTATTTATGGTTTTAGTCTTGGCTTAAATGCTCAAAGAACCGATTATGACTGGAAAAAGATGGATCCTAAACAAAGGAAGGAGGTCATCAACAATCTTTCTCCTGAAGAAAGAAAGGAACTCCTTAAAAAATTCAGGAATAATATGATCATGGATAACCTAAATGTAGATCCGGGAGATAAGGCGGAATTTACACAGCTTTATAATGAGTATCTTGACAGTCAGAAACAGATAAAAAGTCAATTTGATCCAGGCTTTAATCCTGAAACACTATCCGATGACGAAGCGAAAGCTAAATTACAGCAAAGCTTTGAAATAGGGCAGAAGCTTTTGGATAACAGAAAAAAATACGCAGAGAAAATGCAGGAGGTAATTCCCTGTCAGAAAGTTCTGAAGTTATTTCAGTCTGAGGGTATGATGAGAGATAAAATGAACGAAAGAAAACCCCATGTACACAGTAATACTTCGGGACCTAAACAAAACCCATAATAGTTTATTTTTTTAATGTTGGACGGCTCTTACAATTTCTTTTTGTGAGAGCCGTTTAATTATCTCTTTAAATCTATATTTTGTCGGAGAATAAAGAGATTATTATGTTGAAGAGAAATATTCCGAACAAGAGAGAGTATGATAATTCTGATGAAAATTTAAATAAATTGATACAATAAGATGATGAAAGACAATAATCTCTCGCTTTTTTTTATCTTTGCAAATTACAAGATTCTTAAATGAAAAACATACGAAATTTTTGCATAATCGCTCATATCGACCACGGTAAAAGTACCCTGGCAGACCGTCTTTTGGAGTACACGAATACCGTTACTCAAAGAGAATTACAGTCTCAGACGCTTGATGATATGGATTTGGAAAAGGAACGTGGGATTACGATTAAATCTCACGCGATCCAGATGGATTATGAATATAAAGGAGAAAAATATATTCTAAACCTGATTGATACACCGGGACACGTAGACTTTTCTTACGAAGTTTCCCGTTCTATTGCTGCCTGTGAAGGGGCGCTTCTTATTGTAGATGCTGCTCAGAGTATTCAGGCACAAACAATTAGTAACCTGTATTTAGCATTGGAAAATGATTTAACAATCATTCCGATTTTGAATAAAATTGACCTTCCGTCTGCTAATCCTGAAGAAGTAACTGATGAGATCATGAATCTTATCGGATGCGAATATGAAGATGTATTGAGAGTTTCAGGAAAAACAGGTGAAGGAGTTCATCATTTATTGGAGCAGATCGTTGAAAGAATCCCTGCACCGGTAGGAAATCCTGACGGACCACTTCAGGCCTTGATCTTTGACTCTGTTTACAACCCATTCAGAGGGATTGAAGCTTACTTCAAAGTAGTAAACGGTAGCATTACCAAAAATGAAAAGATTAAATTCTTTGCTACAGGAAAAGAATATGGAGCTGATGAGGTAGGTACCCTGAAATTGAAGCAGGTTCCAAAGAAAACCATTCAGTGTGGAGATGTAGGTTACCTTGTTTCAGGGATTAAAGATGCCCGTGAAGTAAAAGTAGGAGATACCATTACTTCTTTCGAGAAACCTGCTGATGGACCGATTGATGGATTTGAAGAAGTAAAACCAATGGTATTTGCTGGTATTTATCCAATTGATTCTGAGGATTTTGAAGAATTGAGATTCTCTCTTGAAAAATTAAGATTGAATGACGCTTCTTTGGTTTTTGAACCGGAAAGTTCAGCCGCTCTTGGTTTCGGTTTCCGTTGTGGATTCTTAGGAATGCTTCACATGGAAATTGTTCAGGAACGTTTGGATAGAGAGTTCAATATGAACGTAATTACTACAGTACCTAACGTATCATACTTCGGATATACTAAAAAAGAACCTGAAGTTCCGATTCTGATCAATAACCCATCTGAAATGATGGATCCTTCTACAATGGATAGAGTAGAAGAACCTTTCATTAAGGCTTCTATCATTACAAAATCTGACTTTATTGGAGCGGTAATGACTTTATGTATTGAAAAAAGAGGAGAGATCGTTAACCAAAGTTATTTAACATCGGAAAGAGTTGAATTAATTTTCAATATGCCTTTGGCTGAGGTTGTTTTCGATTTCTATGACAGACTGAAATCAATCTCTAAAGGATATGCATCATTCGATTACCACCCGATCGGATTTAGAGCTTCCAAGCTTGTAAAAATGGACATTCTGATCAACGGTGACATGGTAGATGCTCTTTCATCATTGATTCACGATAGTAATGCTTACTATATTGGTAAGAGAATGTGTGAAAAGCTTCGTGAGTTGATCCCAAGACAGCAGTTTGATATCGCTGTTCAGGCAGCATTAGGAACGAAGGTTATTGCAAGAGAAACCATCAAAGCCTTAAGAAAAGACGTTACCGCAAAATGTTACGGAGGGGATATTTCCAGAAAGCGTAAGCTATTGGAAAAGCAGAAAGAAGGTAAAAAGAAAATGAAACAGATCGGAAGAGTAGAAGTACCACAGTCTGCGTTTATGGCTGTATTAAAGCTTAATGACTAATTTGTTATAAAATAACCCCCGCTTCAAACTGAGACGGGGGTTTTTATTTTACTTTTTACGGGTGAATTTTATTTCCATTGTTTTCATTTCCTTTCCTGTTTTCGGATTAGGTCCGTACATCTCTAAAGTATGGTTGTTATCATCAGTGAATATATAGACTTCTCTTACTTCACATTCTTTTCCAGGTCGGCTTGGATCCGTCATTTTGCCCTTAAAATCAATTGATTTTTTACTAGGGTTCCAATCTCCTTCTGCATGCATTAGGCCTGTTCCCATATTGTCAATCCATGTACTTACAAATTTTTTCTTGGCATTGTCATATCCCATAATACTCATTCCTTCAAATGGCATTCCCATGAAGTTTCCTTTGTAATTACTTACCTGATAACGTCCATCAAAGATCATTTTATTAGTACATTCAGAGGTACTGGTAGCTGCCTTTCCACTGTCATCCATCCACATACTCGTAGAACCCGTCCAGTTTCCGTCAAATTTCGCCAGCATTTTATGCATATCGCCAGGCGTTGCAAAGTCCATCCATGCCTTAGTTGCTGTGGCAGAATCTACAGGTTTCCATTCAGATGTTGTGGCAGAATCATTTTTATCAGAATAATCTGAAGCTTTTGTTTTTCCTTTCTCACAAGCTGTACATAAAAAAGCTAGAGAAATGATTGCTAGTAAATTTTTCATAAATATTTAATTTTAAGTTGGTTATGATGATAACTTAAAGGTATGAACTTTTATTATATATAAAATCTTTTTTATTCTCATGATAAATTGTAGTTTTGCGTATTCGTAACGCAAATAAATTTATGGAGTCTCCAAAAAAATTACAGGATATCAAAGTGGCTGTAGATGCAGTCATTTTCGGGTATTTCGATAAAAAAGATCTTCAAATCCTTCTGATTAAAAGAAATATTGAACCTTTTAAAGGGGGTTGGGCGCTTCCGGGTGGACTGGTTCTGGATGATGAAAACCTTGATGATGCTGTAAAAAGAGAGCTACATGAAGAGGCTGGAATAAAGCCCGATTTTTTAGAACAACTCTATACATTTGGTAACGTAGGCCGTGATCCGAGAAACAGAGTGGTTTCTGTGGCTTATCTGGGGTTGGTGAACCCTTCTTATCATGAACTCTTTGCTGACTCTGATGCAGATGATGCGCAGTGGTTCAGTGTAAATCAACTTCCTTTAGTGGCTTTTGACCACAAAAATATCATTGATATTGCTCTAAAAAGGCTTCGTACCAAAATTCAATATCAACCGATCGGCTTTAATCTTCTCAATGAAGAATTCCCTTTTTCAGACCTTGAAAACCTTTATAAAACCATCGTAGGACAGGAAATAGACCGAAGAAATTTCCGCAAAAAAATCATGAGCTACGGATTGCTTAATGAAACCAACAACGTTAAAAAAGAAGGAAGTGGAAGGCCCGGAAAACTCTTTACTTTCAATCAGGAGAAATATAAAGAACTGGAAGAACAGGGATTCTACTTCGAGATCAAATAGTTTTAAAACTACAAATTATACTTAAAATCAAGTGGTCGGCTCAAATTGAGTCGACCATTTTGATTGTTCATGGGGAACGCAGATGAAATAAGAAATGCCATAATAAGCGAATTCTTTCTATGGGCAGTTTATTAACTCCGGTAATCGTAAATTATTGAACAAAAAGTATTTATATTTTGTCAGGTATTGCAAAGTAATAAAATTCTGAATAAATTTTACTATCTGATAATCAGTAATTCATGTATATTAGTGTAAAATAAACGCAAATAAATTTGGCAAATAAAATGATATTGTTTTACATTTGCGTAGAAATAACACAATATGAAATACACCCTACAAAATAGTAAAGAGAAGTTTCAGAAGAAACAAAGAATAAAGTTTTTATTTTTCTGGGGGCATACTGCTAAAGATGAGATCACCAAGTCATGTTTTAGCCAATGGTTTACAGGAAATTTTGAAGAAAACGGGACCGTTTATAAAACGGCAGAGCATTATATGATGGCTGGTAAAGCAAGATTATTTAATGATGCTGAAACCCTGGAAAAAATATTGAAAGCTGCAAGTCCGAATCAGGTTAAAAGTCTGGGAAGAAAGGTTAAAAACTTTGATCCTAAACTTTGGGATGAACACAAATATGAGATTGTAAAACAGGGAAATCTTTTAAAATTTTCTCAGAATAAAAAGTATAAAGACTTTCTTTTGTCAACAGGAGATAAAATCCTGGTAGAAGCTAGTCCTTACGATACCATTTGGGGAATCGGGATGCTGGAAACAGATTCAAGAGCAGAAAATCCTTTATTATGGAACGGAGAAAACCTATTAGGATTTGCTTTGATGGAAGTAAGAGACGAATTAAGAGGGTAAAAACACAATAACCAATCACACAATAGGCATCATGGAAAATTATCCCGGATAAATAGCAAAAAATTGAGGAGTAAAACTATGTCCTATTGAATTAGCGTAATAACAACACAAAAAAATGATCAGTATGGAAGATGAATTAAAACCAAGATTTATCGAGTCATTACAAAGAAATAATGATCAGATCAGAGAAGACCGTGCGCGAACGATCGGAGAAGATTCGGAATTGATTTACAGGCGCAAGGTAGAAGACATCGAGTTGAAAATAAAAAGACTCGAGCGTGAGCAGGAAGGACTTATTGATGTCAGTCCTTTGGACAGGAACAGTCTGACTTTTGTAGATTTTAATCCTGAAGCATTTGTTCAGAAAGACATGGAATTATCATTAACCATCAGAAATCTGAATATTCAGTTAGAAGTGAGTCAAAAAAGATTTGAATATTTATTCGGAAAAACATTTTAATCATGGGAAGTACAAGATACGATATAGACGCTCGTTATGACAGAGCAAGCAAAGCAGGTTACGGAACAAAATCCGCAGGTGAAATTTTCACACAGAATGCCAAAAGACAGGCGCATCCTTCAATGGTTCCACAGGGAATTTCTTTCAGGGAATCCAGGGATTCTGAAGTGCATCCCAATTCAGTTCCTATCATTCTGGGATTGGATGTAACGGGAAGCATGGGACATATTCCACATCAACTCATCAAAGAAGGTTTACCTAAGCTGATGGGTGGTATTATCCAGGGTGGAGTTCCGGATCCGGCATTACTTTTCCTGGGAATAGGAGATCATGAATGTGACAGCTATCCATTACAGGTAGGACAATTTGAATCAGGAGATGAAGAACTGGATATGTGGCTTACCCGAACTTATATTGAATCCGGTGGTGGTGGAAATGGAGGTGAAAGTTATCTTTTAGCGTGGTATTTTGCCGCTTTCCATACCAGAACAGATGCTTTTGAAAAAAGAAACCAGAAAGGGATTTTGTTTACCGTAGGTGACGAACCTTATTTAAAAGTACTTCCGGCATCAGCTATCAGAGAGATTATGGGCTCAGGACAACAAACCTACACTCATTATGAGCTGTTGGAAGAAGCTAAAAAACGATATGAGGTATATCACATCAATGTTCTGCATTCTGATCAGGCTATAAGAGCAGATAGAGACTGGAAAGAATTATTAGGACAACACTGTATATCAATACATGACCATAGAGACATTCCAAAGGTGATCACAAAGATTATCTGTAATACATTTAAAGACAAAACCTTTGGAACACCAAACAGAGAAGGATTAGACAACTTCCAGATGCTTTAAATCACAAATTTGCCGGAATGGCACTCACTTTAAAAATGCTAGACATGAAAAAGGCGCAAATCGTTATAGGATTAGGTTTCGGAGATGAAGGAAAAGGAATTACTACAGATTTTCTTGCTCAGCAAAATCCTGAGTCTGTGGTTATCAGATTCTCAGGAGGACAGCAGGCTGCTCATACAGTAATGATGGATGACAGGAAACATGTTCATTCCAGTTTTGGAAGTGGAGCGCTTCGTGGATTGCCTTCTTATTTTACCGAACATTGTACAATTCATCCCTTATTTTTATTTAATGAAAAGGAGGAATTAAAAATAAAAAATGGAAATACAGAGGTACACATTCATCCTTTGGCCAAGGTAACTACGCCTTTTGATGTCTGGCAAAACAGGACCAATTCAAAAAATCTGGAACATGGAACCTGCGGAAAAGGAGTAGGAGCTACCATGAAAAGAAATGAAAGCCCTTATAAATTATTTGCCATTGATCTTATTGCTCCTAAGGAAATGTTAATAGAAAAGTTGAAAGGAATTGCTTATTACTATGGTTTTATGGAAGAAGAGCAGATCAATGAACAGATCATTACTTTTTTAGAAGCTGTAGAGGAAATAGATTGGAAAATAGATGATTATAGTTATCTGAACTTGTTTGAAAATCTCATTTTTGAGGGAAGCCAAGGCATTTTATTAGATATGGATCATGGTGTTTTTCCGAATGTAACTTATGCTCATACGACCTCAAAGAATGCTTATGAGATCTGTAAGAAACTTGATATTGAGGATATTGAAATGTATTATGTAACCAGAAGCTACGCAACACGCCATGGAAATGGCTGGATGAGCAATGAAAAAGAATTTGTTTTAAAAAACAATGAAGAGGAAACCTGTATCTTTAATGAATATCAAAGAGAGTTGAGGTTCGGTGAACTGGATTATAGCCTGCTGAATTATGCTTTGAAATTGGATGGAGCCTATATCAATGCAACAAAAAAGAACTTAGTGGTTACTTGCCTGGATCAGATTGACGAGGAGTTTAAATTTGAGAAACTAGAAATGAAATTTGATACCATTTTAGGATCTTATTCTCCCTATTCAAAAGATTTTAAAAGACTGATTTAATACTGAAGATAAAGGTTTTAATTTTATATTTAGGTAAAAGTGTGAAGTATACATGATTTTGATTAATAAGTAATGAAAGAATTTGAAATAAGAGCAGATTATACCCGTGATACGATAGTGGTCTATCAGGCTTATAATAAAGCTATTGCAAAAACTGCCGTTGAAAATCAGAAGTTCAGTACTCCTTTTTCATTCAGCAGAATGACATGGATTAAGCCTTCTTTTCTTTGGATGATGGAACGGAGCAATTACGGACAAAAATCCAACCAGGAATGTACTCTTGCCATCCATATTAAAAGGGAAGCATGGGAAAAAGCACTGGAACTGGCGATTTTAACCTCTCCTGAAAAAAGAGTTTATCCCAATCCCAAAACCTGGGAAGAAGCATTTGAAAATGCCAAAGTGTATGTACAATGGGACCCGGAAAGGAATATCAAAGGAAATAAACTTGAATACCGCTCCATTCAGGTGGGAATCAGCCGTTATCTGATAGAAGAATTTAATGAAGACTGGATCGTAAAAATAGAAGATTATTCCCCTTTAGTAAAAAAGATCTTAGATCTTACAAAGAAGGGAGAATATAATAAGGCAAAAAAACTATTACCGACAGAAAAAATATATCCATTATCCAAAGAAATTGCCCGGAGAATAGGATCAGAAAATTAAAATGAACAAAATGAAAACAACAAGATTGTACAGACCGGTAGGAGAAAAGGAAATGGTTCTTATTATTGAGAACGGATATCAAAAATTTCCTCCAAGACTGGAATGGCAGCCCATTTTTTACCCGGTTCTGGATGAAGATTATGCTTCGGAAATTGCTGAGAAATGGAATACCAGAGATGAGTTTGGAAACTATCTTGGTTTTGTTACCCGTTTTGAAGTGTTGGAAGATGTTGCCAATCAGTATCCGGCACAGAACGTAGGAGCCAGAAATCATAATGAATTGTGGGTTCCTTCAGAAGAACTGGCAGCATTCAATCAGGCTATCATTGGAAATATAGAGGTCTTCAAAGTATTTGTAGGAAAGGATTTTAAAGGATCTGCAAATAACGAAATAGAAGGTCTGGTAAAGACTTTAAAAACAACCACCACGAATCCATAGGATTGTAAAAATATTCGTGCATTCGTGACCAAAAAAGAATTAAATGAATAGTGTCACGAATGCACGAATAAAAAAGATAATGCAATCATTATGAAGTTTAAAACGACCCATAAACCTAAAAAAAATTAGTGCATTCGTGGCTAAAAAAAAAAGAATCATGACAAATAAAGGAATGGCAAAAGATACATTGGATATCCTGGCCAGGAAATATTATATAAATACGGAAAACGAAAGAATAGATATAGGAAAAGAGCTGGAAATCAGTAAAAAGGAAACCGTTCTTTTCACCCCGGAACAACTTTCTGAGCTCACAGCTGCTCCAATGCCGGAAACTCATTTTGAAACTCAATTTGAAACCTGGTGTTGTAGTTCACTAAAGGCTATTTTAGACTTAACACAAAAAGAAGATCCGGAAAAAGTAATGTGCCTGAATTTTGCCTCAGCAAAAAATCCGGGTGGCGGATTTATCAATGGAGCCGAAGCGCAGGAAGAAAGCTTAGCAAGAACTTCGGGATTGTATGAAACCCTGTTAATGGCAGAAGATTATTATACATTACATCGCAGTATGACCTCTTGCTTTTACACGGATACGATGATTTACAGCCCTAAAGTTCCTGTTTTCAGAAAGGATAAAGGAGAATTGCTATCGAAACCGGTACTATGTAATTTCATTACTTCTCCGGCAGTGAATGCAGGGGTTGTAAAGCGACAGGAACCCCAAAGAGAAAATGAGATATTGGGAGCAATGGATATTAGGACAGATAAGATGCTTGCACTGGCCTTACACCAGGGAAATGAAACCCTTATTTTAGGGGCCTGGGGTTGTGGCGTATTCAAAAATGATCCGAAAGAAATCGCCGGACTGTTCAAAAAATATCTTCACGGAAAATATAAGAACAAATTTAAAAGAGTGGTTTTTGCAGTGCTTACAAAAAAAGAGGAGATGCTGAAACCATTTGAAGAAATACAATGAAAATTGAAGTTATAAAAGGAGACATCACAAAGATTCATGCAGAGGCTGTTGTCAATGCAGCCAACTCTTCCTTATTGGGAGGAGGAGGTGTAGATGGAGCTATTCATCGAGTAGGAGGACCAAAAATATTGGAAGAATGCATGGCGATCAGAAACAGACAAGGTAAATGCAATACAGGAGAAGCAGTAGTGACAACAGCTGGAAATCTTCCTGCAAAATATGTCATCCATACTGTAGGACCAGTCTGGAATAATGATAAAGAAAAGAGTTTAAAGCTTTTATCAGAATGTTATAAGAACTCTTTACTGTTGGCAGAAAGTTTTGGAGTGAAAACCATAGCTTTTCCCAATATCAGCACAGGAATTTATAAATTTCCAAAAGATCTGGCAGGAGAAATAGCTATTAATGAAGTAAGAAAGTTTCGCTCAAATAGTATAGAGACAGTTATTTTTGTGTGTTTTGATGAAGAAAATGAAGAGATTTATAAAAAGCTTTTAAAGTCTCCTCTTTAGAATCAATTATATTCGTGCATTCGTGGCTAAAAACCACAGTGTACAAAAACAAAAATTTAAAACCAATGAAAAAACTAACCATATTAAGCGGTGCGGGAATCAGTGCTGAAAGCGGAATACAAACCTTCAGAGATGGAGACGGCCTTTGGGAAAATCATAATGTAACCGATGTAGCCAGTCCGGAAGGATGGAGAAAAGATAGAACCTTGGTATTGGAATTTTACAACCAGAGAAGACGTCAGCTTCATGAAGTACAACCTAATGAAGCCCACAAATTGGTGACAGAACTGGAAAAATACTTTGATGTTCAGATCATCACCCAAAATATTGATGACCTGCATGAAAGAGCCGGTTCCACCAAGATCCTTCACATCCATGGAGAATTGTTCAAATCATGCTCATGCAATAATAAAAGATTGATCTATGAGCAGAAAGACGATATTAAGATAGGAGATAAAGCAGAAGACGGAGCTCAGTTGAGGCCTTTTATCGTTTGGTTTGGGGAAGATGTTCCTTTATATCAGGATGCCAGAGAAATAGTAAAAGATTCAGATATTTTGTTGGTTATTGGAACCTCTTTGCAGGTATATCCGGCTGCGGGCCTGATCCACGATATCAAAGATGATTGTCTTTTAATTGTTATCAATCCTAATGAAACAGGTTTTGGTTATGGGCAAAGAGCAGTAGTGATGAAAGAAACAGCCACACAGGGAATGAAACTGTTGTTTGATAAACTGGTAAACCTTGCCTGAGATAGCTATGTGAAAAGTTAAACCATAAATACCCTATAAGCGAATGAAATCTTTCCTAAAAGCTATTCTCAATATGTTTTCCAAATATGATTCCGATAATGATATTCAGAATTTCCCTTTGCAGCAATATATAGGAAGAATAGATATCAATAAAGTGGTAGAATTAGGAGATTGTCATGTTCATTATTCGCCGGATTATTTATTTCAGACACCGGATGAAGTATTGAATATTTTAAAGGATAAGTCTTTACTTTGGATGGATCGTCAAAATAGCCTGCTGGGGTTTACGGATCAAAAGAGAACCTTATTAGTTCCTCTGAATAAGATCAGTAGAATCGAAATTCAAAATGTCCTTAAAGGAAGGGGGCCCGCTGAAGCTTGTTTGTGGGTTTATCTGTATGAAAAATCATTTGTAATGCTTTCAATATCACCGGAGATTTATTATTTTGATCAATATGTAGAGGAAATCAATAAAACAACAGGATTTATAGTGACCTTTTCCCCGGAATTTTATAATGCTTAATTAAAACAAAAACCAATGAACGAAATAGAAACAAAAAGAATAAGTAAATTTTTAAGCCTTATTTTGAGGCATCAACCTGAAACTATCGGCTTAAAGCTGGATGAAAACGGTTGGGCAGATGTAGAAGAGCTGAGAGCAAAATCAGCAAAAAAAAGAGTACATTTTTCTTTTGAAGAATTAGATGAGGTGGTTGAAACCAATAATAAAAAAAGATTTGCCTTTAATGATGATAAAACAAAAATCAGAGCCAGCCAGGGACATTCTATCGACATCAATTTAGCTTTGGAAGCTCTACAACCGCCTGAGTTTTTATATCACGGAACGGCTGAAGCCAATATTTCCTCCATTTTAGAAAAAGGAATTGAAAAAAGAACCCGCCAGCATGTACACTTAAGCGCTGATAAAGAGACCGCTACGAAAGTAGGAATGAGACACGGTAAACCTATAATCCTGACGATCAGAACCGGAAAAATGCATGAGGATGGCTTATTCTTTTTCCAATCCGCTAATGGAGTATGGCTCACAGAGTTTATAGATCCGAAATACATTTCAAAATAATAAAAATAGCAGTGTTGAACTGGAAGAGCCATTATTTAAAGATAATGGCTTATCTTTTCACCAACTAAAGCATGAAATGAACAGAACATTATTAATAGGAGACATTCACGGCGGATTTAGAGCATTAGAACAGGTACTTGAAAGGGCTGAAGTGGCCCCAAATGACAAGCTGATCTTCCTTGGAGATTATGTAGACGGTTGGAGTGAATCTTTCCAGGTTATTCAAACTTTAATAGAACTTTCCGAAAAGAACAACTGTATTTTTATCAAAGGAAATCATGACGTATGGTGTGAAGATTGGTTAGCCCGTGGAGAAGGGCCTGGTGTATGGCTTTCCAATGGCGGGAAAAGTACGGTAGACAGTTATGAGAATTATTCTCAGGAAGATCAAGAGTTACATCTTGAGTTTTTCCAGCGTATGAAAAGTTATCACGTTGATGACCAGAACCGTCTGTTTATTCATGCCGGATACTCGTCCATGCACGGACCTGAAAAAGAAGTGTATTCCAGCAATTACCGCTGGGACAGAACCCTTTGGGAAACAGCTGTAGCCATGGATAAGAAACTGGAAAAGCACTCCATGTTATATCCCAAAAGGCTGCTTCTTTATAAGGAAATATTTATCGGACATACTCCAACGCTGTATATTGGAAGTAAAACTCCAACCAATAAAGCCAATATCTGGAATATGGATACCGGAGCTGCATTTACAGGTGCATTATCCATCATGGATATTGATACCAATGAATTCTGGCAAAGTGATCCGCTTCCCTCATTATATCCTAATGAAAAAGGAAGGAATGGCGATATGTTAAATAGATGATAGATAAGGAATTAAACTTTTCAAGGATCATAAATTAATGTGTTCTTCCTTTTGTTCGTAGGCACTAATCTTGTTGGATTGCGCCTACTTTAAAACTTAGTGATTTCCTCTCTTCTTTTCGTATTTTATATCCCTGAAACCTTCTATATTTGTAAAAACGATCCGCTATGAAGAAAAATATCTACGAACAATTATCTGATGAAGAGCTGCTTAAAAAAAGAAATACATTCAGAGGAGTTTCTATTGGCTTTGGAATTGTTTTTATACTAGGCATTATAGCATTTATTACAATTCTGGTCATAAAAGGGGCGAAAGGCTTTCCCTTTGCAGCATTTACTCCATTCATTGTAATGCCTGTAACGATGGCTCCTTTGTTTATCAATTTAAATTTAGTCAATAAAGAGGTCAAATCAAGAAATCTCTAATCCCCTTATCATTGGACAGGAAGCAGAAAAAATACTATATTGATGTATATTTTGCTTTTTTGGCAGGATCATATTGATTAATTTTAAATCCTGAAAATTATGTCAATAATGAAACTGAAATATCTCCTGCTTACCTTAAGTTCTTCTCTTCTTTTTGCTCAGAAATCATTCCAGACCCCTTTTGAAAAAGGAAACGGTAACCAAACTGTTACCTATGATGAAATGAATGCCTATTATCAGGATCTGGCCAAAAATTTTAATACCATTCAGTATCTTAAAAAAGGAGAAGATGACAACGGAAAGCCTATTTATGTTGTTATATACAATCCTTTTCCTGAAAAAGATCCCGAAAAACTGAGAAAAGATAAAGCTATTCTCTTTGTCAACAACGGAATTCACCCGGGTGAACCGGACGGAATTGATGCTACCATGATGCTGATGAGAGATTTAGCCACGAAAAAGATTAAAACTCCACAAAACTTTATCATCGCTGCTATTTCAGCCTATAATGTCAGTGGGATGCTGAACAGGGGATCATATTCCAGAGCTAATCAGAATGGTCCGGAGCAATATGGATTCAGAGGAAATGCAAGGAACTATGATCTTAACAGAGACTTCATTAAAGCAGATTCTAAAAATGCTAAAAGCTTTCAGGAAATCTATCAATGGCTGAAACCCGATGTTTTTATTGATAACCACGTTAGTAATGGAGCAGATTACCAATATACTTTTACCTATATCTCAACCTTTAAAGAACGGTTAGGAAATACATTAGGAACCTATTTTTATAATGATTATCAGGCTAAAAACCTTGATGATATGAAGAAGCTGGGTTATGAGAGTACACCTTATGTTAATATTCATGGCGATGTTCCGGAAGTAGGCTTTGCATCATTCGAAGATTCACCCAGATATTCTACAGGGTATACTACTTTGTTCAATTCTTTAGGAACCGTTCCCGAAACGCACATGCTCAAGCCTTATGATAAAAGGGTAGATGCTACCTACAAATATATGTTGGTCAATGTACAGAATCTTGATAAAGACTACCAGAAGATAAAACAGCTTCGTATAGAGAATCTTAAGCAATACCAGGCCGGCAAACAGTACGGAATTCGTTGGAAAATAGACTCTACCCAATATACAACTATGGATTTTAAAGGGTATGAAGGAAAGTATAAACCAAGCGAAATCTCAGGAAAACCAAGGCTGTATTATGATAGAAACAAACCCTTTACTAAGAATATAAAACTTTTTACCACAGCTGTACCTACTGGATATATCACTATTCCTAAATACTATGTTATTCCACAATCGCAGTACAGGATCATTGAAGAATTTAAGAGAAACGGCATCCAGATGAAGCCAATCCTGAAGGACAGTACCATTGCCGTGGAGTCCTATAAGATCAAAGATTTTAAAACGGTAAAAAACCCTTACGAAGGACACTATCTGCATTATGAAACCACCGTAGAGACCTCCAAAAAAGATCAGAAATTTGCGGCAGGTGATTATATTGTTTCTACCCATCAGTCTGGAGTTAAATACATTATAGAAACCCTTGAACCTGAAGCATTGGATTCTTTTTTTAACTGGAATTTCTTTGATGGCATCTTGGCTCAGAAAGAATATTATTCAGCCTATATTTTTGAAGACACAGCTGCTGAGTTACTCAAAAAAGATCAAAAGCTTAGGGAAGCATTTGAAATGGCAAAGAAATCAGATAAAAGACTGGCAGAAGATGGAGAGGCCCAACTGGATTGGGTGTACAGACATTCGCCTTATTTTGAAGAAAAAACTTTCAAACAGTATCCGGTGTTTAGGGTTCTGTAAATAATTGAAAATAAATAGATAAAATCAAAAAAGACGTTTCATTGAAACGTCTTTTTTTGATTTATTTTGGTAAGCCTCTTTTTAAAGCGATCTCTGCTCTCTTAATGGCCATCTTTTCCTTCCAGTCCATGTACTTGTTCTTGAAGTTAGACTTCATAATGTCATCAAACTTTCGTTGTACGGTAAGGTTCCATAAAGAATGTGCCTTTACTGCCCATGATTTATCCCAAGCCCTCAACGAGATAGAGAAAGAACCATCAAGATATTTCATCCAGTGCCACCATCCTGTAGGCATGAATAGGGTATCACCATGCTCAAGAAAACATTCAATACCTTCTACACCATCCAATGCCGGGAACTTTGTGAAATCAGGATTTTCAATATCATAATCCTCCAGAGCATAGGTTGCATAAGGAATCTGGTACAGCCTTTCTCTCCATTTATAATCAAAAAGAAGAATATGCTTTCTTCCGTTAAAATGAGTATGGAAAATGTGCGCCATATCTATATCAAAATGCAAAAAGGTAACGGAGCCTTTCCCACCGAAGAACATATTCGGGTATTTATCAAGAAACCCTCCCATAAGCTCTTTGGGTGAAATATAATCTTCTAAAAGTTTTGGAGCGTATTTTATTGGGTCAAAAAGGAAAATTCTAAGATCAGTAGGCTCTCTCTGAATAAGATCTATATAATCTCCGAATTTCATTTTGGCCGCCGAAGAATTGATGGGAGCAGAAGGATCTGCCTTTGAGCTGTCATATAAAGGGACCTCCACATCTCCTACAACCTCCTTCATATATTCCATCGTCCATTTTTGATAAGCAGGCCACTTTTTTGCCATATTTTTGATGACAACGGGCCTTCTTGGCTTTAGATATTTTTCGTAGAATTCCTCTTTAGAAATATCATCGACAACATCTATAGGCTTTAAAATAATTCCCATTTTGTAAATTTTATGTTACAAAATTATTAAATAAATATTTATGAACCCGTGTTTAATTTTTTTTTAATATATGATTCAATTCAAATTTTCTTATTTAGTCTAAATAAAAAATATAAACATTTACAATTGTTTATCCGATGTTTAATTTTATTACCAATATGAACAAAAAATGCCTTGTAATAGAATTTCAGGGTAAAAACATAAAAATCCATGAATAAAAATCCATTTTGAGGGTATAACTATTCCTTTTACTTACAAACTTTTTTTAAAAGGAGAATAAATTTAAGAATTAAAAGAGACTTAAACGATTTCAATTCAAAATTTAGGGAAATATTTTTAAATTTTATTTTTAAAGAAGACTACTTATGAATATTTTATATTCAAAGAAAATGACCAAATTTTTAATATTTAATATAAAGGTGCTTATTTTAACATTTTTATATTTAAATGTTATTCATTCGTTAGTGATTTTTAATATTCTTCATTTATATAAATTTCCATTACGGTAAGATAAAGAATAGAAAACTATAATTGACCGGATTGACTTATTTCTTTTGCTGAAAAACAAATAATAACTATTTTTATAGTGATACAATTTAACTTTTCAGTTAAAAATATATCTTTAAAGAAAGTGTAACGAAAAACTACAATGATTAACTAATTACTCAAATAGTGGATATGAAAAAAAAAATTTCCTTATTTCTGATGCTTTTTATAACGGTATTCACCTTTGCTCAGAAAACAATTTCCGGAAAAATTACGGATGATGATGGGGTAGGTATACCGAGTGCAAGTGTAACCATTGAAGAACCGGGTAAAGATGCCATTTTAGCTTATGGAATAACGAATTCCAAAGGGGAGTACAAGGTTACTTTCACTTCTCCGGAATCCAATGTGGATCTTAAGGTAAAAGCTTTCAACCTGAAATCGCTTACAAAGCAAATCAGCAACAGTGATCAGACCTTGAATTTTAAAATGCAGTCTGAAGCTACAGAAATTAAGGAAGTACAACTGAAAACAAAAATGATCACTGCGAGAGGAGATACCATTTCCTATGATCTTAAAGCATTCAACAGTAAAAATGACAGGACTCTGGCCGATGTCATGAAAAAGATTCCCGGGATTGAAGTCAATACAGACGGAACCATCTTGTATCAGGGGAATGCAATCAATAAATTCTATGTTAACGGTAAAGACCTTATGGAAGGCGGTTATGGGACGATCAATAATTCGCTTCCCAAAGATGCTGTACAAAAAGTGGAAGTCCTTGAAAATCACCAGCCGGTAAAAATCCTTCAGGATAAAGTACCTTCAGACCAGGCGGCGATCAATATTAAACTTAAAAACTCAGTAACTATGACCGGCCGTGGCGAAGTGGGGACCGGTTTTGGTGAACCATGGCTATGGAATGTGAAGCTTACTCCTATGTTTTTCGGACAGAAAAGCCAGTGGGTAGTCAACTATAAAACCAACAATATGGGTGAGCAGGTGGAAAATGAAGGAAATATTCTGGCATTCGGAAGTGGATGGGAAGGGAAGAGATCCAATATTTCCCAGAATAACTGGCTGAGTGTAGAAAATGCAGATGCACCCAATCTTCCTGTGAAAAGATATTTGCTGAATAGTGTACATTACCTCTCTGCCAATTACCTTACCAATATTGATAAGAAAAAAGAATGGGAACTTAAAGCCAATGCCAATTATACTAATAATGCGGTGGAAAGAGAGTCAAATGCTATAACTACAGATATCCAGCAGGGAATAAAGTACAATACCAGGTTTCTGAATAATTTTTATACAGATAAACTTAAAGGAGAATTAATTTTCACAAAGAATGCTAAAAAGGGATTCTTTAAAAATACAACAACTTTCTCCCAGTTTTGGAATGCAGATAGAGCCTTTGCAGAGAGAAATGATAAATTTGGATATAGATATGGAAATGAAGCATTGCAGTCTCCAACTTCGTCATTTCAGAACTCCTTAAGTACCATCATTCCATGGAAAGAGAAAATGGTCAATTTTAAATCCTATATAAGTTATCAGAATGATAAACAGGTATTGGAGATTTCTCCTGCCAATTATTTACTAATTCCTTATAAAGAGAAAGATGATGATGAAATTAAAAATATGAAATTTGCACCTGGAAGTATTGCTTTACAGAGTTTTAGAATTAAAAGTTTAGATACATCACACTCTGCAAATATCAGTTTTACCACAAAAGGATGGACGTTTACACCACAAGTTGGAATTGATTTTTCTACAGATAAGTTAACTACTAATTTTGATGCAATTACAGAGGATAACAAACCTGATTTCAGTACCCTGGCTTATGAAAATGATTTAAAGTTCACTAGAGTTAACCCATCTGCTTCAGTAGGTATAAACTATAAATCAGAATCATGGAGCTTATTTTCCAGCTTTCCGGTTAACTTTAATAATATAAAAGCAGAAGACCAGTTCAGAAATGTTTCAAAGTCTTTAAATAAAGTGACCTTTACCCCTAATATTTTTGCTCAATACTCTTTTGCATCATTCTTTAAAGCAAGTATGAGCGGAGGAATCAGTAATAATTTCGGGGATATACAAACTGCTTATGCAGGATATATTCTTACAAGCCCTGGGGGGTTCAGTATAATGAGTCCTGAAAATCCAATACCTCAGACTACTACAAAAAATGGAGGAGTAAGGTTGGAATATAGAAATCCACTTAATAATCTTTTCTTTAATGTTGGGTATAGGCTAAGTGATGCTAAAAATAACTTATTGGCTTCAAGTGTCGTTAATGCATCAGGGATCAGTATGACTGAATATATAGAGCGTGAAAATAAAAGAACAAGCAATAGCTATTATGCAGAAATAGGAAAATATTTTCCAAAATTTAAAACCAATGCATCATTTAGCTTTAATAATAGTCTATCAAAATCACAATTGATAAGGAATACAGATTTGATTGATAATAAGACTGATGCCAATACATTAGGCTTTAAGTTGAACAATACATATTTCTCATGGATGAGTATAGATTTTAATGCTACTAAAACATGGAGCAAACAATCTAATGCCTATCTGACAGGAAACTTAGGAAAAATAGAAGGATATACCCATAATTTAAATGTATTCTTCTATCCTTTGGAAGGTCATACGCTTGGATTCTATTGGGATCAGATTAATTCAAAATTGGGCGATACAAAATTTAACAATGGATTTTTTGATGTATCCTATCAATTCAGCTGGACTAAGAAAAAAGTTGATTTTGAACTGAAATGGATGAATATTGCTGATAGAAAAGTATTTGAAAAGGTAACTGTAGAAGATGCTACAATTAAACAAACCACAATGCAGCTCCGTCCTAGTCAGGTCATGTTTACGGTAAAATTCAATTTTAAATAAAATAAAAACCAATCCGAAAGGATTGGTTTTTTGTTGAGATATAGTATAGATTTAAAAAGCCTGATGATCGGCAGAAGGACCGTAGCTTCCCGGTAAAGGAATGTCATTGATCCTGTAATAAACACCCAATTGTGCTCTGTGATGAGTAATTTGGTTTAAAGCATGGCGAATGGATTCGTATTTAGACCATTTTGCAAGTTCTTCTCCATTGTTTTTCAGCGCCCAACTTGCTGTAAGATCATTCTCATTGGCATTTTCCAGGGCTTCTTTTCCTGATTTGAAATTCTGATCAAGCGTTTGAAGAAGATCTTCTCTCGTAGAAAGTTGCTTAGGCTGATAGGCCCCACTGGCAAAATCAAGCTCAGATGTGGTAAGCATGGTGTTCGGCCATTCAAAAATTTCAGCAATGTGAGTAGCGAGAGGCAGCATTTTCATACTTTTTTCATGAGGGGAAAAGTCATTTTTTTCGTCAGGATAAGCTTCAAAGAATTTTCTGGTGGTTTGGTATTCGGCTTCCAGCTCATTTTTAAATTGTGATAAAGTATCCATAATATTTTGTTTTTGAGAGGATTAAAGTTAAAAATTTTAAGCCTTAAAATGTTTTAAGAGAATCATAATTTTTACATACAAAGAGTTATTGTTTGACCAATATTAAATTCTACCCTCCATCTTCCTGCTTCCATCTAAAAAAAAATTGAAAAAAAACTGTAACAAATTCACCAAAGTGATCACTAATTAATAAAACTTGAGAAATGAAAAAGCTATTTTCAGTATTTCTTATCACGCTTTTTGCCTTTGCTAATGCTCAGGAAGCTAAAGAAACGGCTAACCGATTCTTTTATGAACTTACATTTAAGCCCAAAAAAGACTCTGTAAAGCTAGATAAGCTGATAACGATTTTGGATATTACTCCTAAAAAATCTATTTATCAGGATTATACCATTCCTTCTCAGGATTCTATTATCAAGCTCGCTGTTGAGGAAATGGAGAAAGCCAAAACATGGAAAGATATTTCTAAACTCATCAGGATGCCTAAGTTTGCCTACAAGATTGTGAAAACATATCCGGAAATGAAAGAGCAGTATGTTGATAGAGTAAGCATGAATTTATTTGGATATGATGACCCTGTTAAGTTTACCTGGAATATTCTTCCGGAGAAGCAGAAAATAGGAGAATACAATACTCAAAAAGCGACTACAGAATATGGAGGCAGAAAATGGACTGCATGGTTTAGTTCAGATATTCCTTTTCAGGATGGCCCCTATAAGTTCTACGGTCTTCCAGGGTTAATCGTTAAGATTGAAGATGACGAGAAAAACTATTCCTGGATGTTAAGCGGGAATAAGAAGATTGAAAATTATGATGAGTTATCCTATTCAGATAAGATCAATGCGAAATATGGTGTTTCCAACACAGTAACACCTACAACAAAAGAAAAATTTGACAAGGCCTATGCTAGCTTTAAGCAGGATCCAATGGCTGAAATCAGACAAAGAGTAACTCCGGAAATGATGAATATGAAAATGCCGGGATCTGATGTAACCATCGGTGATGCACTTAAAAGACAAGAAAAAATGACAAAGGATTACTTTAACTCAAATGATAATCCGATTGAAAAAGATCAGGCTTCTTCTGATAAAAAGAAAAAATAAGCATTCATATCAACTAAATTATATTCCGAATCAACCCAGGTGCAGTAATGTATTTGGGTTGATTTTTTTATAGGCTAAACGTTATTTAGATTAAATTTAAATAGCGTATATTTGCACTACAAAAAAATAGGGCTTTGAAAGAGAAAGATTTACATAAATTAAGTGGATTTCCTAAAAACAAAATGGGAAAGATATTGGGATATGATAATGACCATCTGAAAATGCCCAATAAAATCATTGAAATGGGACTTCTACCGGAGACCGTTTTCAGGATTTTGTACCAGGCTCCATTCAATGGACCGATGTATGTGGAGTTTGGAGCAGAGAAAAGCCGGATTGCTCTTCGTGAGGAAGAAGGAGATTATATCATTGTTGAAGAATTGAATTAATGCAGGCAAACAAGAAAAAACAGATACTTTTAGTTGGGAATCCTAATGTAGGAAAGTCAACGGTTTTTAATGCACTTTGTAACAAAAAGCAGAAAACCGGAAACTATGCGGGTGTTACCGTTGCAAGCCATTCGGGAAACTATACGCATAAAAACGAAGACGTTGAAGTCATTGACCTTCCAGGTTCTTACAGCGTTTATCCAAGTTCAGAAGATGAGGCTATTTTCTCAAAATACCTTCGTGATGAGCAGAAAAATTACGCAGGAGTTGTTTATATTCTTGAAGCCCTAAGTTTAAAAAGAGGTCTGCTTCTATTCCAGCAAATTCAGGATCTTGGGATCCCGATGATTCTGATCGTTAATCAGATTGATCAGGCAGAGAGAAGAGGCATCACCATAGATATTCAGAAATTTTCTGAAGCATTAGGAATTAAGATCATTCAAACCAATGCCAAGGAGCAGATCGGGATTGATGAAGTGAGAGAAGCCGTTTATAATAACGAGTTTGTAAAAACAGAAAATGCCTCATTTGAAATACCTGGTGAACACAAAGAGTTCATCCAGAAATTGGTATCTGGTAAAGGCTTTGATAATGAATATAAAGCCTGGATGAGCCTTTCATTGGGAACAGATCTTGATAAACTAGAATCTGTAATGGATCAGATTAATGATTCTCAGTCTAAAAGTTTGGTTCCGAAAAGATTACAGGTTCAGGAGACCGTTAGAAGATATCAGAACGTAGATAAAATATTAGAGAACGTAATTTCAAAGCAACCGCAGTTCAAAGAATTGCTAACAGAAAAACTGGATAAAGTTTTAGTTCATAAATTCTGGGGATATGTGGTTTTCTTATTAATCTTATTGGTCATCTTCCAAAGTGTTTTCTTTCTGGCAGAATATCCAATGAACTGGATCGAAGAATTTTTCTCATGGCTCTCAGCCTTTACAAATGAACATCTTCCGGAAGGACCTATTAATTCACTAATCTCCAATGGAATTGTTCCGGGAATCGGAGGAATTGTAGTGTTTGCTCCACAGATTGGTATTTTACTGTACTTCCTTTATTTGTTAGAGGACTCAGGATATATGGCAAGAGTTGTCTTCCTGATGGATAGACTGTTGCGTCCTTTTGGATTGAACGGGAAAAGTATCGTTCCCCTTGTTTCAGGAACAGCCTGTGCGATTCCGGCAGTCATTTCAACAAGAAACATTGAGAACGTTAAAGAAAGATTGCTCACCATATTGGTAACACCGTTTATGACGTGCTCGGCAAGACTTCCGGTATATAGTATCATTATAGGACTGATCATTTCAGAAGGATCATTTTTAGGAATAAAGTATAAAGCTTTGGTTCTAATGGGAATGTACCTGTTAGGATTCTTAGTTGCATTATTCTCTGCAGCAATTCTTAAGAGATTTATTAAAGATAAAGGAAAAACCTATTTGGTAATGGATCTTCCTGCCTATAAAAAACCGCTTTTTGGATATGATCTTAAAATGGTTTTAGGTAAAGTATGGGATTTCATCACCGGAGCCGGAAAAATAATCTTCATTGTAAGTATTATTATCTGGGTGTTAAGCTATTTTGGACCTAAACAACAACCCAATGAGATGGTTGCTTCAAACGTTCATTTAGACCATTCTTATCTGGCCAAAATGGGTAAAAGTATAGAACCGTTAATCGTTCCGTTGGGATACGACTGGAAAATGGGAGTAGGGATACTAACCAGTTTTGTAGCAAGAGAAGTCTTCGTAGGGACTATGTCAACGTTGTATAGCCTTGAAGATGATGCTCCGGAAGTAAAAGTTATTGATAAAATGAGAAGAGATGTAAAGCCTAATGGAGAAAAAGTCTTCAGCTTTGCGACCGGAATTTCCGTTCTTCTGTTCTACGCGTTTGCAATGCAGTGTGTGTCTACACTTGCAGTAGTCTATAGAGAAACCAAAAGCTGGAAATGGACAGGCTTTCAGGTAGCTATGATGACAGGTTTGGCATATTTTGTGTCGATGATAGTATATCAAATTTTAAAGTAATGGATTCTTCATTAATTTTTCAATACATACTGATTGCGTTAATAGTAGCATTTGCCTGCTATTCTTTATTCAAGGTACTTAAAAAGAATTTTGCACCCAATAAGTTCAGTTCCAAAAGATCAGGCTGCGATAAAGATTGTGGCTGTTCATAGATTCATCAAAAATATTATAAAACATTTTCTTCTTTTGTTTGAATTAATGTATCTTTCCATGGTAATCTTAACAGCAGTTTTTTTAAAAAAATAGTTCATGAAAACCATAATTATATTTGTCTCCACTTTTTTTGTCTCCATTCTATTTGGGCAGGAAAAAAAATGCTATAATGACTCTTGGAAGCAAGTAAAGTGTTCTGAAGAATATAGTTTTTATAGAGTAATTCAGACTGAAAGAATAACTAACGGACCTTATACAGTAAAAGACTATTATCATGACGGAACTCTGCAAATGGAGGGATCATATTCTGATAACCTTTATCTTCATAAAGAGGGGGAATTCAAATATTACTATGAAAATGGTAAAACTTCTTTAGTTGAAAATTATACAAACAATAAACCTGTCGGAGAATTTAAAAAATGGTATCCTAACGGACAATTAAAATGGGAAGGAAGATATACGGATACAGATGGTAATTCGGAATATATCAATTTTTGGAAAGAAGACGGAATACAGGCAGTAAAAGAAGGAAATGGGTTCTTTTTCTCAAAAAATGATGATGGTTCTTTTATTGAAGGAAATCTTAAAGAAGGAAAGGAAGATGGCTTATGGAAAGGGTATATGAAAGAACTAGACATTACTTATGAAGACAGATATAGTAATGGAGTGTTTGTGGAGGGGATAAGTCAACACGCAGGAAAAAAATACACCTACACAAAAATTCAGGAAATCGCTTATCCCCAAAATGGAAATAGTGATCTGAGAAATTTTGTAGCAAATAATTTTAGATTTCCTAATAAAATTCTAAGAGAAAATTATTCAAGTGCGATAGTTATGATTATAACAATAGATGAGTCCGGAAACATTTTTGATGTGTTAACAGAAAATATTGTTGATGAGAAAGTGAAAGAAAGACTTATTAATATTGTAAAAAAATACCCAGGGAAATTCATCCTTCCCAAAGTAAGAGGTGTTCCGAACAAACAAAAATTAAGATTATCAGTAATATTATCTGTAGATTAGAAAATAAACAATAAAATAGAATGTCGTTAATAAAATCTATTTCGGGAATTCGCGGAACCATAGGAGGGAAAGTAAATGATAACTTAACACCTCTTGATGTAGTAAAATTCGCTTCCGCATTCGGAACATGGCTTCAGAATAATAAAAATAAAAAAGATTTAACCCTTATCATCGGAAGAGATGCCAGAATCTCAGGACAGATGGTTTCTTCCCTGGTTACTGCAACATTACAGGGATTAGGAATCAACGTGGTTGATCTGGGTCTTTCTACAACGCCTACCGTTGAAGTAATGGTTCCTGAGCTAAATGCAGATGGAGGAATTATCCTTACCGCATCTCACAACCCAAAACAATGGAACGCTCTTAAATTGTTAAACGAAAAAGGAGAATTCATCAGTGGTGAAAATGGAGCAGAGGTTCTTGCTTTAGCAGAAAGTGAAGAATTCAATTATGCAGAAGTAGACGATTTGGGTAAATACGAAACAAGAGATGATGCTTTTGACATTCATATTAAGCAGATCCTTGATTTGCCAATGGTAGACGTTGAAGCAATCAAAGCTAAAAACTTTAAAGTAGTATTAGATGCTGTAAACTCTACAGGAGGAATTGCCATCCCAATGTTATTAGACAAATTAGGTTGTGAAACCATTAAACTATATTGCGAACCAACAGGCCATTTTCCACACAATCCTGAACCGTTAAAAGAACATTTAGGGGACATCTGTGAATTGGTTAAAAAAGAAAATGCAGATCTTGGAGTAGTAGTAGATCCGGATGTAGACAGATTAGCTTTAATTGATGAAAAAGGAGAAATGTTCGGTGAAGAATATACCTTGGTAGCCGTTGCAGATTATCTTTTAAAACATAAAAACGGAGCAGCAATTTCCAACCTTTCTTCAAGCCGTGCTTTGAGAGACGTTGCGCATACTCACAATTCAGAATATTTCGCAAGTGCTGTAGGAGAGGTAAATGTAGTCACTTTAATGAAAGAAAAAAATGCAGTAATTGGTGGAGAAGGAAATGGAGGAATTATCTATCCTGAACTTCACTACGGAAGAGATTCTTTAGTAGGTGTAGCCTTATTCCTGACTCATTTGGCAAAAGAAAATAAAACCGTTTCCGAACTAAGAGCTGGATATCCAAGCTATTTCATGGGGAAAAAGAAAATTGAACTGACTCCGGAAATTGATGTAGATGCTATCCTAAGTAAAATGGAGAAAGAATATGAGAACGAAGAAGTTTCTACCGTTGATGGCGTTAAAATAGACTTTGAAAACAATTGGGTACACCTTAGAAAATCCAATACAGAGCCAATCATCAGAATTTATACTGAGGCTAAATCTCAGGAAGAAGCTGATAAATTGGGAGATGATATCATCGCTAAGATTAAAAGTTTAATTTAAATAAACATAAGAACGGACTTGCTCCGTTCTTTTTTTATCCCCGAATGTTTGAACATATCAAAAACAAATTTCCCTTTCCGAAAGAAAAATGGAGAAAATTTTTAGGCAACTTCGAGCGGATGGAAGTTCCTGCTAAAACCGTACTTTTAAATGAAGGTGATGTTTCAAATAATGCCTTCTATCTGGAAAAAGGAATTGTAAGAGCTTGGTATAATAACGACGGTAAAGATGTTACCTTTCAGTTTTTCCTGGAAAATACCATGTTCTCTTCCCTGGAAAGTTTTAAAAAAGGTCTTCCGAGCATGGTCTCCTTTGAAACAGTGGAACCCTGTATTTTGTATAAAATTAAAAAACCTGATGTAGAAGCATTTCTTGAAGAAGCTTACGAAACTCCTGAACTTAGAAACCTATTGATGGATGCCCTTTTTGAAAGAATCTTCGATTATATGAAACATTTCTTTTCATTTATAAAAGACACTCCACAGCAACGGTATATTCATCTTGCTCAGCAAAAGCCGGAGATCATCAAAAGAGTCCCCCAGCATTATATTGCTTCTTATTTAGGGATTACCACGGTGCATCTCAGTAGGATAAAGAGTAAAATATTGAAAGAGAAGAGTTCTTAGGCAGGAAGACGGGTTTTGGAGCAGGAGGTTTTTCGCAGGCCATGTAGAAATGAAGGCTATGCTTACCTTGTTTGCTAAGTTGCCCTAACATTCAAAAAATAAAAAAACATAGTAAAAACACTTGCGAACTCAGCCTTCCGCTTTCATTTTCCTATGTTTCCTCAACTGATAACAAATGTTATCGCTTCCTCATTTTCCCCTTCATAATTTTGTATAAAAATGTAAAACAATGAAAGCAGCGATAGTATTTGAAAAAGGAAGTATCCCTCAATATGCAGATTGTCCTGAGCCGGAAATAACAAATGAAAACGAAGTATTAGTAACGGTAAAGGCAGCATCCATTAAAAACCTTGATAAAGCAAGAGCTAGCGGGAAACATTATTCTACGGAAAGCGAAGTCCATAAACCAACAATTGTAGGTTCAGACGGAGTGGGGTATCTTGAAAACGGTTCAAAAGTCTATTTTTTCAGTAAAAAGGGAACCGTTGCAGAAAAAGCAGTTGCTAATCCCAACATGATGGTGGCTATTCCTGAAGGATTAGACTTTTCCATAGCAGCAGCACTTCCCAATGCGGTAATGGGATCAGCAATGGCATTAAAGTTCAAAGCCGGTATACAGCCTGGAAACGTTGTGCTGGTGAATGGAGCAACAGGAATTACAGGCAGAATAGCCGTTCAGATTGCAAAGGTGTATGGCGCAAAAAAAATTATTGTTACCGGACGAAACGAAGAATCTCTAAAGGCACTTCGTGAATTGGGAGCAGATGAGGTTGTTTCCTTACAGTTAAGTGACGAAGATTTTAAAACGAGAATAAAAGAAATTCATAATGAAAGTCCTATCGATATTGTTATCGATTATATCTGGGGACATTCTGTAGAAATGATTTTATCAGCGTTTAAAGGAGATGGAACATTTTCTCATACAACGAAACTGGTTACTATTGGTGGAATGAGCGGTGATACGATTCAATTGTCCTCACAGATTCTCAGAGCAACAGATATCCGGATTTCTGGATCAGGATTGGGAAGTTGGACAAAAGAAGAATCAGCACTTTTATTTTCAGAAATTATTCCCGAAATGTTTAAAGCAGCTGTGGAAGGAAAAATTAAAATAGAAACTGAAGAGGTTGATATAAAAAATATCGAAACGGTATGGAATGCTGAGGTACAAACCGGAAAAAGGCTTGTAGTAAGAATTTAACCCCAATTTCCATTTTTTTATCCACAATCCTTTTATTGGTTTTCTTTTTTTACTATTTTTATAATAGAAATTTATGAAATGGAAAATTCAAAAAAAAGTTGCAACTTTGCATAAATATTTGAATATCAGTTTCAGATATATTATTAATTAATAAAGTTTGCCGAGGTCTGTAAGTAAATTCAGGCATTGGGCCGACAAAGAGGACACTATTGGAAGAGTATTTTGGAAATGAACTTGTAAAAAAGTTCGAAGAAATGATGGAAAACAATGACGAATTCTACTTCGATACCGAGGAGTTGGAAGATATCATTGTTTATTATTTGGAGCTTGGTGATTTTAATTACGCCGATATGGCCGTTAATTATGGACTGAAGCTTCATCCCAATTCATTAGATATCAAGATCAAAAAACTTGAAATTCTTCTGGAGTGGGAAGAATATAATACGGCGAAAGAACTTATTGATGAGTTAAAAGGTTCTTCTATGGAGAATACAGACTTTTTGGTTTGTTACGCCAAGTATTATTCGAACCTGGGTAACCCTAGAAGATCCATTGAAATCTGTAAAAAAGCCCTTACGCTGGAGGAAGAAGAAAATTTCCTTCACAACTTTATTGCGGATGAATATGTAAATCTGGGTGATCCTTTTAACGCTCTTAAGCATTATAGAAAAGCACTCAAAGAAGATCCTTCTGATGAATATTCAATGGAAAATGCGATGGTGTGCTTTAGCGATTTGAATAAGAGTGAGGAGGCTATTGCCTTTCTTAATGAATATTTAGATGAATTCCCTTATTCCGAAACTGCATGGTTTGAATATGGACAATTCTACTTCAATAGAAAGAATTTTGATGAAGCCATAAAAGGATATGATTATCTATTGGCCATTAATTCAAATTCTGTAGGAGTATATGCCAATAAAGCAGCTTGCTATGAAGCTTTAGGACAATACCAGAAAGCAATTGAAACCTATGAGGAAATGCTTGAGCTGGAATATACCAAAGCATTTACTTTCTATAAAATCGGACTGTGTAATAAAGCATTAAAGCAACCTATTTTAGCTTTAAACTCATTTCAGAAATCATTGAGAGAAGACCCTCAGTTTTATCTGGCGATGATGGAGCAGTCTTATTTATATGAAGAAATGGGCGGCATGTCTGAAGCACTTTATTTTGCTAAAGAGGCTACCCAGTTGAACGAGAATAACCTGGATTATCAAAAAAGACTTGCATTCCTGTTCATAGATTCAGGGAAATTTGAAGAAAGTCTTGCCTGTCTTAAAAAGCTTGTAGATGCTGAACCATCAAGGTTTTACAACTGGTATGCGTACTCAGAAGTTCTGATGCTTGTAGGAGAATATGAAGAAGCGGTTACTGTTTTAAATGCAGCAGTAAAGCATCACCACAGAGCTGAGCTGTTTTATCAGTTAAGCAATTGTTTTTTCAACCTTAGAGATCAGGATAAAGGAATAGAATCACTTCAGAAAGCTTTGGAACTGGATCCGTCTTTGGTAAAGGATATGCAAAAGAAATATCCATTCATCAAGGAAGAGGTAAAAAAGGTGAAGGTAAGTAAAGTGAAGAAAAAGAACTAAACGTACTCCAAATAACGAAAAAGTCTGCAGAAATGCAGGCTTTTTTTATTGATTAAGGATTGGATTTGAAGCTGGGAACTGGAGAAGGAAAGTTATGAAGGTCATAAAGAATCACCATTCTCTCTGTTTTACCATTTTTAAAATCTATAGTGACAATTAACAATTATATCACTAACAGTAACTTCCAGCTTCCAGTCTTTGTAGTACATCTATTTTTTCGGATTACTCCTTAAAAAGATCAATCCGGCAATGATAATTCCTGCGCCTATAAATTGGAATAGAGTTAGTTTTTCACCATCAATTATCCCCCAGATAATTGCCACAATAGGCATTATAAGGGTAACTGTTGAAGCAAAAAGCGGAGTGGAAACTTTTAATAACCTATAATTCATAGTCATGGCAAGCCCGGTTCCGAAAATGGAGAGTAGACTGACGAACATCAGCCCAAGCATATTGTCCTTTGAAAAACTGAACTCAGAAAAGAATCCTGTACTCGTAAGAGCGATAATGGAAGGAAAAATTAAAACAAAAGAAAAGATAAAAGAAGATAAAACCACGGAAGAAACCTCCATAAGTTTTGATTTTACGGTTGTTGTACTTAAAGCATAGCATAAAGTAGCCAGTAATAGCAATAAAATCGGTATTATTTTAAGTTCACCACTGTCACCGCCACCAAAAGCCAGAATACAGACTCCTGTAAAGCTTATCAGTGTTCCGACGATCTGTTTTTTTGTGGTTTCAAACTTCCAAACCAAAGCACCTACAATAATGACGAAAATAGGCATCATGGAGTTGATGATCCCGGCAATACTGCTGCTGACCTCCGTTTCTGCAATCGGGAACAGGAACATAGGGATGAAGTTTCCGGTCAAGGCAGCTAAAACAAGCCATTTTAAATGCTTCTTCGGAAAAAGTTTGTAATTGGAAATGGCAATGGGAAGCAAAATAATACCAGCGATAAGCACTCTTAGTGATCCTACCTGATATGGATTGAAATGATCCAGTGATTTTTTGATCAAAATAAAAGAAGATCCCCAAATAATACTCAGGATCACCAGAAGAAGCCATTTTTCTTTATCTGCGTTCATTATTTTCGTGTAGGATTTTTAAAAATTCTTTTTTGGGAATCATTTTAGCACCCAGACTCTCCAGATGTTCTGTATGAGATTGGCAGTCAATTAATTCAATCTGATCTTTGTTGCTTTCCACAAAATGGATAAACCCAGCTTTTGAGGCATTGCTGACTTTGGCAAACATACTTTCACCACAGAAAATGTTTCCGATTTGTAACCCGTAAAAACCTCCTACAAGCTCTTCATCCTGCCACACTTCAATGCTCTTGGCCAGACCATATTCATGAAGTTGGATGAAAGAATCCATCAGTTCATCGGAAAGCCAGGTACCGGATTGTCCTTTTCGGATAGTTTGCTGACAGTTTTTGATGACTTCTCTGAAATTTTTGTTCTCGGAAAAAGTGAAAATATTTCTGTTTAATATCTTTCTCATTGATTTTGAAACCTTGATTTCATCAGGTACCAAAACAAATCTTGGGTCAGGACACCACCATAAGATATCCTCTCCTGGGTTATACCAAGGGAAAATACCTAATTGATAAGCGAACCAAATGCGCTCTACAGACAGATCACCACCATAAGCAATAAGCCCATCATGGCCATCATACACCTCCGGATCAGGAAATGAAATCTCGTTTTCGTCTAATCGAACCATTTTTTAGAAAAAAAATCCCACTTTTAAGAAAGCAGGATTTATATTTGATCTTAATTCTTTAATTAGAAAGGCAAATCATCATCGTCGTCTCCGGCAAACGGATTCTCATTAGAAACAGGAGATGCGGATTGCTGAGGCATAGCCTGAGTAGGTTCTGATCCATTATCAAAAACTTTCTCTACTTTCCATCCTGTGATAGAGTTGAAGTATTTAGTTTCACCCTGTGGAGAAACCCATTCTCTACCTCTGATGTTGATTCCTATTTTTACGTTCTCACCTTCTTTAATATTATCTAATAAACTAATTTTATCAGACAAAAATTCTATGTTTATCGGCTGTGGATACTGTTCCTGGGTTAAAATAACCAATTCTCTTTTTTGAAATCCACTTGCAAATGTTTGAGTTTCAAAAAGTTTCTTTACCGTTCCTTGTAATTCCATATCGTAATTATTAACGATGTAAAAGTAAGAAAATGAAATGTAATAATAGGTGCTGCTGAAAAAAAATCTGGAAATTTTAATTTTTTTCTCGAAAAAGTTTGGAGGTAAAGGAAATTGTCCTATATTTGCACTCACAAAAACGAAGCAAGCTCTTTAAAACTTACAATACAAAAAAACCAGCGGATGTGGTGTAATTGGTAGCCACGCCAGACTTAGGATCTGGTGCCGTGAGGCGTGGGGGTTCGAGTCCCTTCATCCGCACTATGCGAAAATAGCTCAGCTGGTAGAGCACAACCTTGCCAAGGTTGGGGTCGCGGGTTCGAATCCCGTTTTTCGCTCCACACCATGCCCTGGTGGTGGAACTGGTAGACACGCAGGACTTAAAATCCTGTGTCCGTAAGGACGTACGGGTTCAAGTCCCGTCTGGGGTACAAATCCCTCTGTATTTCATTACGGAGGGTTTTTTGTTTTTATAGAGAGAGTTCTTTAATAGGATTTCTTATATTTGTAAGAGAATTGATTTTGTATCTGTGAAAACAGATCAATATAACCAGCGGATGTGGTGTAATTGGTAGCCACGCCAGACTTAGGATCTGGTGCCGTGAGGCGTGGGGGTTCGAGTCCCTTCATCCGCACCATACAAAAAGTAGGATTTGCTTTCAAATCCTTTTTTTGTACCACACACCATGCCCTGGTGGTGGAACTGGTAGACACGCAGGACTTAAAATCCTGTGTCCGTAAGGACGTACGGGTTCAAGTCCCGTCTGGGGTACAAAAACCCTCTGTATTTTGAATACGGAGGGTTTTTTATTTTAGTATTCTGTGCCCTTATTTTTAATCTTAGTCCAAGAAAGCTTTTCTATTGACTTCTTTCAATTTTTACGATAATAACTAGGTCCAACCCCAACTTCGTTCTTAAAAGCCACACTAAATGATGAAGGAGAAGCATATCCCAAATGATAGCCAATCTCTTTAATAGAATAATCAGAATTTTTAAGCAGATAAAGCGCTTCTTTCATCCTAAGCTTGGAAGCATAATGGAAAACACCATCCCCAAACAATTCCTTGAAGCCGTTCTTTAATTTAAACTCATTAATACCAAATTTTATAGAAAGCTGTTCAATGGTGTAGAATGATTTTAGGTTTCCCTCTATAAAATCTTTTACGGCCATGAGTTTGTGAATTTCAGAATTGCTGATGGAAGTTTTGCTTTTTGTTTCAGTTTCGTTTTCCTCTTTTTTTGCAAATTCAAAGATGAGCAGAAGAAGACTGAGTATTTTACTTTTAATAAAATAATCTTTATAGAACCCTTCCAGACTGCATTTTTTGATTTCTAACAAAATACCCATCATTTGTGGGGTTATAGGGAGTCCTTCAGGGAATAGACTGGCAGGCTGGTTCTGATCTATTTTAAAAATGAAATCCTGTAAAATACCGCTGCTTTCTGCCAATTGGTGAAAGTAATCCTTGGAAACGTAGATATCGAGATTTTTATAAGAGATGTCTTTTTGGAAATCTATTTGTACATCTGCATTTTCCGGAGTAAAATAAATATAATGATGAAACAGTTTATATTCTCCGGGCTTCCCATCAACCAAATCCCTGATAACTTCTGCTCCGTCAAGGAAAAAAGCCAGTTCAATATATTTTATGGCTTCTGTACGGAATTTCATCGTATAATTCCTGATATAAGAAAATTGATATTCTTTTACTAAAAATTCATCCCCTTCATACAGAGTAAGGGTTTCAAATGTTCCAAGCTCATTAACGAAAGTTTCGGGCACACTGCTGCGATGATTTTCCCCGAAAAAATCCAAAATCTGTCTTGCTATCGTATGGTTCGGTACAATCTCTCCCAAAATCTAAAGTCTTTATCCCAAGCTCAAAAGTTTTTCCTATTGGCAACCGCTAATTTTGCCTGTGTAAATTTAATTAAACTAATTCTAAATAACAATTTATGAATAAGAACAGATTCCTTTTTCCTGCAGTGCTTTTTCCTGCAGTGATCTGGGCACAAAGTACAGCACAGATTACAGGAAAGGTAATGAATTCCCAAAAGAAACCGGTTCCGGCTGTAAAAGTTATTCTTAATAACGGAGAATCAGAAACTTATACTGATGATAACGGTTTTTATCGTTTTACTAATATGCCCTCAGGAAATTATGTACTTAAAGTGGATGATCCTGAGGTTCTTAAAACTTATTCTTTTACATTAAAGGAAAGTGACAGTATTACTCATGATTTTATACAAACAACAGATACTTACCAGATTGTTGCTGTAAACGTTACTGCAAACCGTAAAACAATTCCTTCTTCTACTTTAAGATTAGGAGAGAATCTTTTGGTAACTCCTCAGAATATTCAGGTGATAGATCAGCGTCTACTGAACGATCAGCAAATTCTTACAACAGCTGAAGGGCTTAGCCGAAATGTAAGTGGAGTACGTACGATTACGCATCAGGAGGAAGGAAGTGTGGGAATTGCCGTACGTGGATTCTCTGCTTCTAATCTTAGAAACGGAATGGATGTAAGTGGAAGCTTTGGTCCTCTTCGTGAAGATATGTCGTTTGTAGATCGTGTAGAGTTTGTAAAAGGCCCTGCCGGATTTATGATGGGGAATACACAGCCCGGAGGTTTCTATAATATTGTTACCAAAAAGCCAGTGGGGAGAGAAAAAGGAAATGTTCAGCTTACTTTAGGCAGTTTTAATCTGTACCGGGCATCTACAGATGTTGAGAAAAAATTAAGTAAAGATGGAAAGTTCTGGGGAAGACTTAATTTGATGGGGACAAAATCAGGATCTTTTCAGCAATATGTAGAGCATGAACAATACGTAATCAACCCATCTTTCAAATATATTGCATCAGAGAACACCAATATTACATTGGAATATATTCTTTCGCAGAATAACTTTCAGGGAGGGTTTGCTAAATATGCCTATGGTATTGATGGGTTTAAAGACGTAAAAAGATCATTCAGTTTTTCTGATCCCATTATAGATCCAACCCGTTCATGGGAACATAATGTGTATGGAACCATAAATCATAATTTTAATGATAACTGGATGATTACCGGTCAGTTTGGGTACATACGGTCCCAGATGCAGGGAGAATCATTGTATGCTAGCTATAATACGATTGCATTGGCGGACGATCCTGTGAAGGGAAGAAAAAAAGGAGATGTAGATCGAGGAATCAGTATTAATGATGCTTTGAATACATCAACAATAGGTCAGGTATTTACGAGAGGAAAATTTGAGACTGGAAATATCAGTCATAATATTCTTGCGGGAATAGATATGGGAAAAAAATCTTATGTGGCCGATTGGTCAGTGCTTCCACAAAAGGTAGGTCCTGTATTTAATATTTATAATCCTGTCTATGGCCATTTGAAAAAATCCGATATTCCGGAATATGATCGTTCAAGATCTCTTAGAGAACGGGGTGCTAATTATCTTACGGATTATTCTTATACTTCATTTCATCTACAGGATGAAGCCCGTTTTCTGGAAGATAAATTAAGAATAGCAGCAGGCTTCCGCTATACTTCAACGGTAAAAACAAGTGCGGCGGATAAAGGAGCGGAAGTTAAAAATACGGCGGTAACTCCAAGGTTCAGTATTACCGGATTACTGACTCAGACATTCACTGTGTACGGATTGTATGATGAAACTTTTCAGGAACAGACCGGAAAACTTCTTAATGGAAGTACAGCAGATCCTTCGTATGGAAAGAATACAGAATTTGGAGTAAAGAAAACATGGTTCAATGGACAACTGATGACTAATCTTACTTTTTATCATCTTACCAAAACCAATATGCTGACTGCCGCCGGAATTGAATATCCGGGTCTCTTTGAACAATCTGGGAAAAGCGTCTCAAAAGGAATTGAGTTTGATCTGAATGGAAATATCAGTAAAAACTGGAGTATTCTTTTTAATTATGCCTACACAGATGCAAAAGTAACAGAAGATAATGATCCTAAAAAAATTGGGGGAATGCTCTATGGAACAGCAAAACATATCACCAATGCCTGGCTAAAATATACGATTGCAGAAGGAGGTCTGGAAGGGCTTGGTTTTTCCTTTGGGTATGAATATCAAGCTAAAAGAGCGGCGTGGCCGGTGGTTTTAGATCATCCTTATCTTCCTGATGATTATTTCACTTTGGATGTTGGAGTTTCTTATAAACGGGATCATTACCAACTGTCATTCCTTGTGAATAACTTAACCGACCGTTATAATTATGTAGGATTTTATCCCGGTGCCTGGGGGTATACTCACTATGGATGGCGAGCATCAAATCCGATCAATTTCAGACTCAACCTTTCATATAATTTCTAAATGAATTCCGGAAAACCTAAAAAGAAAAACAACAGAAGCCTTTTTTATAGAATATCGGCCTGGCTGCATTTGTGGCTAGGTCTTATTTCCGGGGGTATTATTGTGGTGATCTGTCTCACCGGGATCACCTGGTCTTTTCGTGATGAAATCAAAGACTGGCTGGATCCTGAATTAAAAATTGAGTCTGTTCCGGGAAAAGACTTGGCTAATCCAGCTGATCTTTACGCAAAAGCAAAGGCTTTATATCCTGAACAGGAGATCTCCTTTGTATGGCGCCCTACAGGCAAGGCTGCAATGATAGGTTTCGGAAAAAGAAATCCGGGATTTATTCTGCATCTGAATCCCTACACAGGTGAAGTGATTCGCAAACCCTCATTTAAACAAGAGTTTGATTTTTTTGAATGGACATTAAAAGGACATCGGTTCTTATGGCTGCCATCAGAAATCGGCAGGCCTGTAATCAATTATTCTACCTTAATTTTCTTCATTACTTTAGTCTCAGGACTGGTTTTGTGGTGGCCTAAAAAATGGACAAAAGCCATGAGAAAACAGAGTTTTTCAGTAAAATGGGATGCGAAAATCAAAAGGCTTAATTATGACCTGCACAATGTCTTTGGCTTCTATACCCTGATTATCCTTTTGGTTATTTCGATGACCGGAATGTATTATGGACTTCCCTGGTTCAATAAATTCCTATATTTCACAACTTCTCTTGGTAAAACGACTACCGAACGACAGGAAATTAAAAATATTTCTTCTTACCAACCGGAAAAATTACCTCAGTCATTGCATATAGCCTGGAAAGATGCTTCAGGGAAGGCAGATGCGATGGGGTATTATCTGTCTGTTCCGGAAGATTCTACCGGAGTTATTGGGATCTATTTGTACCCTTCACACCGCCAGTTTTATGATCTTCAAAGCTTTAGTTATGATAGGAATACAGGCAGCCGTTTGACCAATACGTCAGCATATGCCGCTCCTTTTGATAAGGCTGATTTTGCAACCAAAGTACAGAAGCTTAATTATGATTTGCATGTGGGGTCAGCTCTTGGAGGTATATGGGGAAGGGTATTATACTTCTTTATTACGGTGATAGGAGCCTCACTTCCTATTACCGGGTTTCTGGTATGGTGGTTTAAGAGAAAGAAGAAAGGTAAACCGTAGATTTATCTTTTTCTTTCCAGCCTTTCCAGCCTTTCAAAAATCTCTGTAAAAATATTCTTTTCTGCAAGGGAAACATGCCCTACAATTTTATAAAGATCTTTATTGATTTGGGGTGATGCGTAATGCAATTGACCTTCAGTGTATTCCAATAACTGGGAAACAGAATCCTTCTTAGCATCAGCTTTATTCAAAAATAAAATATCTCCATAATGATAAGGAGAGATCAAGGGCTTTTCTGTAGTAAATTCAAATACCAGATCTACAGATGCTAATATTTTTTGCACAATAGAGCTTTTTTCAGTATTATGCTTTCCTGAATTTGCTGCTTCTTTTCTTTCACTGATGGCAAGTTCGGGAAAAAGCATCAATTGATCAATGTCTGAAACACTCGCTAATTGGTTTACCTGTAGGGTTTCAGTAAGTAATTTATCAAGATCAAGATTAAAATGACTCGCAACTTTTAGTATGGTTTCAATCTTCGGTTCAGCACGTCCTTCTTCATAAGAACTGATTACTCCTCTGTTTAAGTCAAATAAATCAGCAAAAGCCTTTTGACTCAGTCCTTTAACCTGTCTTATTTTCTTAATATTAGTTCCAAAGAAGCTCATTTTTGTCTAATCTTTTTTGCAAAGATAGAGATTATTAAACAAATGAATGCTAAAAATATTTGCAAATTGAAAATTTTATGGTATATTTGTGTAGAACGAAAAATCAAAACACTAAACCAGCCTGCATGAAAAATCAAATATTTAGAACGGTCAAAGAGTGGTTGTTAGATTATGAGTTTACCATCACCCTGGAAGATGAGGCTCAGAGAATCTTAATCATTGAAAAAGAATCCAACGGGATCAAAAATATGATTCTTATTATATCAGATTCTATCCTTATTATGGAACAGTTTCTTTTCGAAATAAAAAATCCTACAGAACAAACCTTTAGAAGACTGCTTCAGAAAAACAGGGATATCGTGCATGGAGCTTTTGTTTTAGACAGTACCGGAAAACGGGTAATTTTCAGGGATACCCTTCCTACAGATCATATGGCTCAGAACGAAGTGATGGCTTCCATCAATTCACTGGGAATTCTGGTAGGCGAGTTTACCAACGAGATGCTTGAAATGAGTAAGTAATTCACAAAAGATATTTAAAATGAACATTTTCAAAAGATTATTAACAATAGGAAAAGCAGAGGTCCATTCTGTGATCGATAGCTTTGAAGATCCTATCAACTTAACGGAACAGGGAATCCGTGAAATGAAGGAAGAATTGGGGAGAAGTATCGAATCCCTTGCACAGCTAAAAGCGCTTTCCATTCGTAAGAAAAATGAAGCGGAAGCCGAAGAACAAATCTCCAAAGATTATTACAACAAAGCCATAGTGATTGTTCAGAAAGCTGAAAAAGGAGATGTAGAATCTTCAGAAGCAGATCGCCTTGCCAAAAAAGCCTTAAAAAGACAGGTTTCGTCTAAGGAAAATGCAGATCAGCTGCATAAAGAACATGAAAAGCTTCACACTGAATGTGAAAAGATGCAGGCTGCCATCAATCATCTGAAATCCAGTATTGCCAAATGGGAAAATGAATTAAAAACCCTTAAAGCAAGAGTTCAGGTAAGCGAAGCCACGAAAGATATTAATCAGAAAATGACCCAGATGGATACAGGAAGTACTGTAAGCATGCTGGAAAAGCTGAAAGAAAGAGTGGTACAGCAGGAAACGCTGGCAGAAGCCTATTCTGATATTTCAAAATCGGGAAAGACGATTGATGAAGAGATTGAGGCTATGGTAAACAATAAAGATACCGAAGCTGAGGAAGCTTTGAACAGATTAAAGGAAACACTTAAAAAAGGCTAATATATGACCTTTCAGGAATTTTTAAACATTGCATTTTCGCCGGTAAACACTGTTTTGAGTGTATTGCTAGGGCTTTCGGTTGTGTATTGGTTATTTACCATAATCACGGGCCTGGACATCGATGTGGGGTTGCATTCTGACCTTGATGTTGATGCGGGTGCAGATACCCATGTCCCGGATGGACATTTTCATGCTCATAATCACGATCCTTCTACGTGGATGCATTTCCTGAAGTTTCTTAATCTGGATATTGTTCCTATTACCTATTTCATGACACTGTCATTATTGATGACATGGCTCGGATCTTTTTATCTGAATTATTTTATTCCATTGCCAACATGGCTGGGAATACTGATCTTATTTCCATTGTTGATTGGTGGAATGTTACTTACCAAAATCATTTTGAAGCCTTTAAATCCATTTTTTAAAGAAATTAACCATAAGGGAGAAGCTTCCTATGCCTTTTTAGGGAGAGAAGGAAGGCTGAAGTCGAGTATTCAGGATGATAAAATAGGAATGATGGAAGTCTTTATTGGAAGTGATCCAATGACCCTGATGGTAAGAAGCCAGGACGGAACAAAACTGGAACATGGAACCCGTGTCATGATTGTGGATGAAGATCTTGATAAACGGATTTACTACGTACAGAAATCCATGAGATATTAAAAAAACACAATACCATGCTCAGCTTATTTTTAATCATATTGAATTCTATGTTGGAGATCTTTCTCAACACTTTTTAAAAAAACACATTTATATATAAACTATTAAACTTATAAAACTATGAACTTACCATTAATTGCTGGAATTATCATGGTTGCGGTAGCATCAATCGGATTGATTTTCTGGATTTTATCCATGTATAAAAAAACTGTTCAGGGAATTGTTATTTTAAGAACAGGTTATGGTGGCACAAAGGTTTTCTTTAACGCAGGAATCGTAATTCCTGTCATCCACCGTATGGAATCTATGGATATTTCTGTGAAAAAACTGGAGATATCAAGAGAAGGAAGAGCCGGATTGATCTGTAAAGATAATATGAGAGCTGATATTCAGGTAGCATTCTTTATTCGTGTGAACAAATCAGTAGATGATATTGTTAATGTAGGGCAAACAATTGGCTGCCAGAGAGCATCTGATGCGCAGACGTTAAGAGAGCTTTTTGAAGCCAAATTCTCGGAAGCCTTAAAAACAGTAGGAAAGAAATTTGATTTCACCGAATTATACGAAGCAAGAAGTGAATTCCGTCAGGAAATCCTTGACATTATCGGAACAGACCTGAATGGATATGTCTTGGACGATTGTGCCATCGATTATCTTGAACAAACTTCTATTGATAAGCTAGATAAAGATAATATCCTGGACTCAGAAGGAATAAAAAAAATCACTGAATTAACTGCAACACAGAATATTAAAGCTAATCAGGTTCGCCGTGATGAAGAAAAAACCATTACAAAGCAGAATGTAGAAGCTCGTGAGGCAATTCTGGAACTGGAAAAACAGTTGGCAGAAAAACAGGAATCCCAGAAAAGGGAAGTGGCCAATATTAAAGCCCGTGAAAATGCCGAAATCTTAAAAGTAGAAGAAGAAGAACGTCTGAGATATGAAACCGTTCGCATTGCAACGGAAGAGAAATTACAGATTGCAGAAGAAAATAAACTTCGTCAGGTGGTGATTGCTGCTAAAAATAAAGAACGTGCAGATCTGGTAGAAACAGAAAGAGTATTAAAAGACAAAGCTTTAGAAGCAACAGAAAGAGAAAGAATTGTTTCTCTTGCACAGATTGAAAAAGAGAAGGCAATAGAACTGGAAAAGAAAAGTATTCAGGATGCCATCCGTGAGCGTCTGACCATGGAAAAAACAGTGGTGGAAGAACAGCAGGGAATCAAAGATCTGGAAGCATTCAAAACTGCAGAAAGAAACAAACAGGTTGAAATTACGGTAGCTACTCAGGAAGCGGAGAAAAAACTGATTGAAGAAACAAGAGCTGCAGAATCAAGAAGATTATCGGCCGAAAAGGATGCACAGAAATACGTGATTGAAGCTCAGGCAAAAAGAGATGCAGCTGAAAAAGAAGCAGAAGCTCGCAAGATTATTGCAGATGCAAAAGCGAAAGAAGAAGCTACAGTAGGTTTATCTGAAGCTCAGGTAATGCATGCTAAAGCAGACGCAGCAGAAAGACAAGGTGTGGCTGAAGCTGTTGTCATTGAGAAAAAAGCAGATGCAGCCAAAAAAGAAGGTATTGCACAGGCAGAAGTGATTAAAGAAAAAGCATTGGCAGAAGCTGCAGGAATCAATGAAAAAGCAGAAGCCATGAAGAAGCTGAATGATGCAGGAAAAGATCACGAAGAATTCCGTCTGAAACTGAATAAAGAAAAAGAAGTGGAACTGGCTGAAATTGCTATTCAGAAAGAGATTGCAGAAGCTCAGGCCCTGGTATTGGCAGAAGCTTTTAAAACGGCTAAGATTGATATCGTAGGAGGTGACAACACTTTCTTTGATAATGTAATTCGTCAGGTTTCAGCAGGAAAAGGACTGGATAAATTTGTCAGCCATAGCGAAAATGCACAGATGGTGAGAGAAAATTTGCTGGGAGATGGGGAAAATATCATTGGCAAGGTAATGGGAATGGTAGATAAATACAAAATTTCATCAGACGATATCAAGAACATGAGTATTGCATCCCTGATCTTTAAGTTAAACAGCGTAGCGAATCACCAGGAAAAAGGAATTCTGGAAAGAGCTCTTGATATGGCCAGACATATGGGGGTAGAACATAAACCGGTAAACAATAACCATGTTTAATATATAGAATAGTTAATTTATTGATAATCAGATTAAAAATAGATTAGCTGTTTGCATGACAAACCTTATAGGTTCTCAAAACCTATAAGGTTTCCATGAAGATAAAAGCAAAAAATGATAAGTTCTACACCAAGATATGCTGCTCAACAGCAGTCATACAATTTAACCCAACACTATGTCAGAACAACTTAATTCCGGAACCTACGAAATTATTCAGAGCCGTTTGAATGAGCAGAAGAATGACCTTATAAAAAGGCTTCATCAGCTTAATGAAGACCGTAAAAATATCTTCGGTGGAATAGATTTTTCGCTAATTGCCAATGAACGGATTTCCACTGAACATAACTGTATAGCCAAGGATATCTATTCATTAGGCAATTATCTAATATTTGGTTCCAATGCCCATTTAGGATTACAGACTGAAGTCAATATTTCGGACGTTTTTTCAATCTATACCATTAATAATAACAGGTTTGAACCTCAGGATCAGGTCCTTATCAATGATGAGGTCTTTATTGATGAGTTTAAAAACCTTTACAAATACTACAGAAATACATTCTTTGCAAGATTTAGTTTTACAGAGAATTATCTCTATATGGTTTTCCAGCTTTCGGAAAGTACCACAGACATCAAAGCATTCAAATGGCTGATCAAAGACAATCAGCTTATTTATGTAGATTCAAGGAGTGCTTCAGAAACATCATATCCGCCTCAGCATGGTTTTGCATGGACAAAAGCTACAAGAGATATGCAACGGTCTGGAAGACATCCACATATTTCCCTGGCCGATAAGGTTTTCGTAGAAAGTATCGGTGGAGATATTACCATTAAAGTTGAAGATAATACAGATACGGGGAAAGGAATTTACTCCGAGGATGTGATTCATAAAGATCAGAACCTGGATGATGCAGAGATTCATTTTTGTGACCTGGACAATCTTGTTTTGTTCAAAATAAAACCCTATCAGGAAACAGAACGCTATTTTATTTATAATCATAAAGAAAAGACGGTTTCAAGAGCTGATGCGCTTAAATATTCCGGATTGTTGCTCCCTGAAAACCAAGGAGTGTTGTTCTCAAACGGGTATGCTCTCCAGACGGGTGGGTTAAAGGTGATTTCACAGGAGCAGAACAGACTTTATTATCTTAAAACCGTTACAGAACCAAACGGAGAAAACTTTTTATATGTTTTCTATGATGATAAAACGAATAACTATCAGCTGATCTCCTATAATATTATCACCCAAACAATAGAAACGCCTATCCGCTGCAGTGGTTTCTCACTTCTGAATGATGGAAAACTAATCTATCTTAGAGAGAGTATTGAAACTACCAAACATCATCTTGCTCAGATTTGGCAAACTCCTTTCTCCAAAGAATTGCAGCCGAATGCTGAAAAAGCAGATAGTCTGATCTATAAGATCGGAAACAAGGATATTGTAAGGGTAATGGCAGAAAGTCAGGAACTTATCACACTTTTGAATAAGAAAGATTCCTACAGCGGATTATACGATGATATTGTAAAGCTTTCCACCTTTATTCTGGATACGTATTACTTTTTGGGTGAGAATGAAGTTCAGAAACTGGATCAGCCGCTTAAAGAAATTCGCAAAATTGCCCATTCAGCGATCAACGAATACGAAAAAGTCGTTGAACAAAGAAAAAATACGGAAGAAGCATTAGAAAAAATAAAGCATAGCTGTGATAAGATCCTTGATGATACCAAAAGGCTTCATTATTCTCAGCTCACAGAATATATTGATGCTCTTTCACAAATAAGAGCGCTAAGAGGGGAGGTTACAGGAGCAAGAGAATTGAAATATGCAGATATAAACTTATTAGATTCCCTTGAAAATGCACTTGCAGACCGCTATACTGAACTTTCCAATGCCTGTGTGGATTTTCTGTTGCAGGAAGGTGCTTTATTGCCTTATGAGGAGAAAGCACAAAAGATTTCAGAGGATATTGTTTCATTACAAAAAGCTATTGATGCCAAAACTATCGATGAAAATATAAACACCTTATCCGGACAATTGGAGCTGTTGGTAGATATCGTCAATAATCTTAAGATTGAAGATACTTCCCAGTCTACCCAGATCATTGAAAACATATCTTTGATCTTTGCCCGATTGAATCAGGAAAGACTTGAGCTCAGCAAAAGGAAAAGAGAAATCTCAGGTAAAGAACTTGCTTCCGATTTTCAAGCACAGATTACCTTATTCGATCAGTCTGTGATTAATTTTCTGGAACTTTCCAAGACTCCGGAGAAATGTGATGAATATTTAACCAAGCTTTCCATTCAACTGGAAGAGATGGAAACGAAATTCATTGATTTTGATGAGTTTATTCAGCAGATAGGAACCAAAAGAGAAGAAGTTTACGGACATTTCCAGAATAAAAGGGTACAGCTTACAGAATCAAGAAACAAGAGAACCCAAAGTCTCTTTGATGCAGCCCAAAGAATCCTGAAATCCGTTCAGACCAAGGCAGAATCCTTTGACTCTGAAAATGAAATCAACGGTTATTTTGCTTCAGATCTGATGGTAGAGAAAGTAAGAGACCTTTCAAGACAATTAGCGGAATTAGAAGATTCAGCAAAATCTGAAGAGATACAAACTCTTTTAAAAACATGCCAGCAGGAATCCGTAAGAAAGCTTAAGGATAAAAAAGAAATCTATGTAGACGGGGAAAGTATTATAGCATTAGGGGATTATAAGTTTGCAGTCAATCAACAGAAACTGGATCTTACCCTTGTCCTGAGAAATGCCCAATATTACTATCATCTTACCGGAACAAGCTTTTATGAACCCTTGAACTTCACTACAGCTGATGAATTCAAAGAAGTCTGGAACCAGGAATTTGTTTCAGAAAATACCAAGGTAAAACGGTTTGAATATCTTGCCTGGAATGTGTTTTCCAATCATAAAGAAATTGCCGCAGAGCCCCAGAACGAACAGGAAGTTCAGCAATTTACAGCAGAGCATTTTGGCGAAGGTTTGGTAAAGGGAATCCATGATAAAGATGCGCAGATTATCGTCACTAGGCTTCAACAGATGCATAATGAGCTGGGATTGATGCGGTTTACGGCTCAGGAAAGAGCTCTTTCACAGCTTTTTTGGTTTTTCCTGAATCCTGAAAGAAAAGAATATTACAGCAAACAGTTTGAAGCAACGGCTATCATTGCTCAATCCTTTGCCGTAAAACAAGGTTTTGAATACCTAAACAGGGAGTTGGCAGAAGAAATGAAATCATTTGCATCAGTGAATGGTATTTTTACGGAGATAGATTATATCAATGCAGCGGTATATCTGAAGCAGGAAGACAAAGAAAACTTCCTGATCTCGGAAAAAGCAGGTGCTTTGTATGGTTTATTTTTAAAAGAACTTAAAGAAAAAGGTAAAGATCTGGAGTTTTTTGCTCAGATACAGGCTATGTACCAATATCCTTCAGCATGTTATTATATTGCAGAAGGAGCATTAAAAGCTTTTGATCCGGATGCAGAAAAAAATATCATAGATGAGGTGCTTGGATTTATCATTACCCAGAAGTTTGATCCGAAAAATATCAGATGTATTTCCTATGAAGCGGGGATTAAAGATTTGAAATCCCTTGAAAAAGATACAGAATACCATTTGAATTATTTTGAATTTGTATCCAGATTGAGCCATTTCAATACAGTTACTGTTCCAAAATACAAAAGGCTTCAGGAATTGAAATACAGTTGGGTGAGTGAGAAGAAAAAAGCTCTGAAACTGGATACTTTCCAACCACAGATATTAAGTTCATTTGTCAGAAATAAACTGATTAATGATGTTTATTTTCCTTTGATTGGAGCTAACCTGTCAAAACAGTTGGGAACAGTGGGTTCAGATAAGAGAACAGACAGAATGGGAATGTTACTTCTGGTATCTCCTCCAGGATATGGGAAGACCACCCTGATGGAATATATGGCAGAGCGTATGGGATTGGTATTTATGAAAATCAATGGGCCTTCTTTAGGATATGATATTGTTTCTACAGATCCAAGTGAAGCCAGAAATGCAGGAGCAAGACAGGAATTGGAGAAACTTAATCTTGCTTTGGAAATGGGAGATAATGTGATGTTGTACCTTGATGATATTCAGCATTGTAATCCTGAATTTTTGCAGAAATTCATTTCCCTTGCCGATGGTCAGAGAAAAATTGAAGGAATTTATAACGGAGAAAGTAAAACCTATGATTTACGCTCGAAAAGATTTTGTCTGGTCATGGCAGGAAACCCGTACACCGAAAGTGGAGAAAAATTTAAAATTCCGGATATGTTGGCAAACCGTTCGGATACTTATAATCTGGGAGAAATATCAGGCTCAAAAACAACCCTTTTTGATTTAAGTTTGATAGAAAACGCCCTTATGTCTAACGAGTATCTGACCAGACTTACGCAGCCAGGCATAGAGAACCTCTATGAACTTTATGATTGTGTGGTAACAGATAATCCTGCAGACAATCTGAAAGGAAACTTCAGTTCCAATGAAATATCAGACTTCAGAGCAGTACTGAAAAATACCATCATGGTCAGAAATATGATTCTGAAGGTCAATAAAGAGTATATTGCTTCAGCAGCAATGGCTGATGATTACAGAAATGAACCTCCGTTTAAACTTCAGGGGTCGTATCGTAACATGAATAAGCTGATTACTCAGATTCAGCCTATTCTAAAGGAAAATGAAGTGATTCAGATAGTCTTGAATCATTATCAGAATGAATCCCAAACGCTGACAACTGGCGCAGAAGCGAATATGCTGAAGCTGAAAGAACTGATAGGGAATATCTCGGAAGAAGAAACAGTACGTTGGGAAGAGATCAAGAAGACCTTTGTAAAAAATAAAACCTTAAAAGGACTTGGAGAAAACGATAGAATGTCTCAGATTGTTGCACTCCTTGCACAGTTTGGAGATGGCCTTGAAGGAATAAAAGAGGTTTTGAGAAAAGAATAGTAAACCTTACTTTATCATAAAAGTAAAAACAGCGCCCTGTATATATGGGTGCTGTTTTATTAATACTTATTGACGAATAACTTTGGCGTTTTTATCGGATAACTTTTCCGAGAGCCATTGTTTCATTTTTTCTTCTTGCTCCTTTTCTTCTTTTTCAGACCGATAAAGGATTACGGTGCTTACATTGGCACTGTCTGTATTGGGGAAATTGGTTACTTTACCAATAGAAATATGGTTAAAATCCGGGAATAGAATATGTATTTCCTTAATAAGGCTTGAGTCTTTTACCGTGTATTTATCCAATTGTTGTCTTAATTGGTTGATGACAAGGTCTTTTTCAGACAATACATTATTCCGTTGTCCAATTTCGTTAAGTATTTCGGATTTAATATCGGTAGCATCCTGTTTAATAACCAATTTTGTATTGGCAATTCCGAGATCTTTAATTTTTTTATTAATGGTATCTAATTCACTTTTATTAAATTTTTTAGATAAAAAAGCCAATTCCACTGTTTTTGGAGAAGAATTATAGTTTAATTTTTTATAAATGAGAGTATACCCTTTCTGAGTAAATTCACTATTGATGAACTGATCAATATTTTGAGTAAACTTCTTCTGATTCAAAAGATTATAAGCCAGATAAGAACTTGGCACAATCATAATAATGATCAATGCCGTTATGCCATATCGTATCTGTCTTTCATACTTTCTGTCTACCAGTTCAATAGGCTCATACCTCAGATATTTGATAATAAGAAACGTTGCGATACAAATGAAAAAGCAGTTGATGGTATAAAGATAAAATGCTCCTGCAAAATAGCTCCAGTTTCCTATAGCAAGTCCGTATCCTGCCGTACAGAGAGGAGGCATTAATGCCGTAGCAATAGCAACTCCCGGTATTGGATTACCTTGTTTCACACGGGTGATGGCTATAACCCCTACAAGACCACCAAAAAAAGCAATAAGGACATCATAAATATTCGGAGATGTACGGGCTAATAGCTCAGATTGAGTTTCTTTAAAAGGACTTAAGGAGAAATAGATAAAAGATACCAATAAACTGACTATAGTTGCAATAAGAAGATTCTTAGCTGATCTTTTAAGTAAGTGAAAATTATAGGTACCTAAGGCAAAACCCGCTCCTACTATAGGTCCCATAAGAGGAGATATAAGCATTGCTCCAATGATGACTGCCGTAGAGTTTACATTGAGTCCCACGGACGCAATAACAATCGCACAGGCTAAAATCCATAGATTCGAACCCCGGAACGAAATATTATCGGTGATGTTCTCCAGAACTTTCCCTTTATCTTCTTCTCCGAAATGAAGATTAATAAATCTCAAAAATTTTCCCATCATTGTTTATTCACTTGTTTAGATTCAAAAATAAAAATACATATTTATAGATTATTTTACACGAAAGCTTTAAAAATTTTCATTGTAGCTGAGACTTGTTAGCTTATTATCTGTACCCATAATATTCTATTCTTCTGTATCTGTATCCAAACTGAGAGACTCCATAATTTTGTTAAGGTAAAGAAGAAATACTATGGAAACAATTGCACAACATCAGGAACAGCTTCAATATGCTGAAGTATATATTTCAGACATGTTAGCATTGAAAAACATATTTTTACAGACACAGAGTACTTCTAAGACGGCTTCCGATTTTGGAATTCCATTCCTTTTAGCAAAGAAAAAAAAAGAAATTGTCTTATTTGCCAGTCTTATCATTAATGAGAAAGGAGAAATAACATTTGTAGTATATGATAAGAAAGGAATAACTGAAATAGAAAAGAGATCCTTTTCTGTAAGAGTTGAAAACTACTTTAAAAGGAATACAGCCCCCAATTTCAGAAATCCCAAACAATTAAAAAGCAGCATCAAAAGTATGATGAGCTGGCTTGAACTTCAGTAGGACCTGAATAAAATTGTACATTTACTTAAAACTGTAATTCAATGTTGAAAGATGTTTTATACCTCAAAATAGCGAATTCTGTCACGGAGCAGATCAAAAGTGAGACCCTGCAATTTGGAGACAGGCTACCCTCGTTGAGGAGCGCCCAAAAACTTTACAATGTCAGCCTGAATACAGTAAAACAGGCTTATATGGAGCTGGAAAGCCGTTCTTTGGTTGAGTCCCGTCCTAAATACGGATATTATGTAAGCCAAACTTCGCAACGAAAGTTGGCATTGCCTTCTATCACCCAAATGAAAGTGTCAGAAGGGAAAAATACACCACAAGATCTTATTGATAAAGTGTTTGGAACGATTGGAGGAACAGACGTTACGCAGTTTGCATTGGGTATTCCCGGGAAAAGCCTTCTTCCGGTAGCCAAGATGAAAAAATGTATGATTGATGTGATAAAGCGGAAAGGGGATAGTGGAACCAACTATGAACCGGTACAGGGAAGCGAATTGCTTCGCCGTGAAATTGCCAAATGGTCTATCGTAATGGAAGGGAGAATTACAGAAGATGATCTGGTGATTACCTCAGGAGCGATGAATGCTGTATACAATTGTTTAATGGCAGTAACACAGCCGGGAGATTCAGTAGCGGTGGAAAGTCCTGTTTATTTCGGAATCCTTCAGGCTATTCAGCTATTAGGGCTGAGAGCTGTAGAAATTCCTACCCATCCCATCACAGGAGTAGATTTGGATGCCTTAAAAAAAGTGCTTCCCAATCTTTCAGCCTGTTGTTTTGTGGTGAATTATAATAATCCGCTGGGGTTTCAGATGCCGGATGAGAACAAGAAAGAACTGGTAAAAATGCTTACTGAGTATAATGTTCCTCTGGTGGAAGATGATGTTTATGGAAATATTTACTTCGGGGCTGGAAGACCTAAACCCTGTAAGTTTTATGATGAGGCGGGAATTGTAATGTGGACGGGGTCGGTCTCTAAAACACTGGCTCCTGGATTCAGGGTAGGATGGGTAGCTCCCGGAAAATTTAAAGAAAAGATCATCCGTCAGAAATTGGTTCAAACGGTAAGTGGCCCTTCCTTATTTTCGGATGTGATTGCCGACTTCCTTGCTCATGGGCGTTACGATCATCATTTAAGGATGTTCAGGAAAAAGCTGTATGCTAATTATCTCCAGATTCAGAAGTCGGTAACACAGTATTTTCCGGATAATACCAAGATCTCAGAACCAAAAGGAGGGTTTATGTTGTGGCTGGAACTGGATAAAAGAATTTGTACCGAAGATTTATATGATGAAGCAGTCAGCCAGAAAGTAAACTTTGCCCCGGGAAGAATGTTTTCACAATACAATCAGTACCAAAACTGTATGCGATTAAATTATGCCCTCGAATGGACAGACCGTGTAGAAAGCGATCTCGAAAAACTGGGAAAAATGATAAAAAACAGAATATAATATACCTAAGCGATGAATGATATTAATAATGAAGTAAAAATTATAGGCTATGAACCTCAGTATAAGGAAGCCTTTAAAACTTTAAACGAAGAATGGATCAAAACATTCTTTGTTATGGAATCCAGTGATTTTAAATTGCTTGATAATCCTGAAGAGCATATTATTGACAAAGGCGGATATATTGCTTTTGCTTTGCTGGATGGTGAAGCTGTAGGTACCTGCGCCTTGGTAAGAGCTCAGGAAGAACCTCTTGCTTTTGAATTGTCAAAAATGGCGGTAAGCCCTAAAGCACAGGGAAAGAAAATCGGTTATCTGTTGGGTAATGCTCTTGTAGAAAAAGCTAAAGCGTTAAAAGCCGAGAAAGTATTCCTGGAAACAAACTCTATATTGGTTCCTGCCATAAAGTTATACGAAAAACTAGGGTTTAAACATACTGAAATTACCAATCCGGGCTATGATCGTGTAGATGTACAGATGGAGCTTGATCTTAAGTCATAGGCAAAAAAAATATTGGAACTCGGATCATCATATCCTTGTTCCAATATCAAAATTTAAATCTAATTGTTTTACTGTTTTATTTCTTGATAAAAGCTTTGGTCAGAGATTTTTTACTTCCTTTAAGTTTAATAAAATACATTCCTGAAGGAAGCCCTTCAATATTGATTTTCTCATCATAATTTCCGTGGGAAGACTTTAGGCTTTTTGTGGTAATAAGTGACCCTTTAGTATCTATAATTTCTGCTTTAATTTCCTTATCTCCAGATTGATATCGGATGCTTACATAAGTAGATGCAGGATTGGGATATATAATAAAATGATCTGTTGTTTCTTTTACTTCCTGAGTTGCCAAAGTTCCTTTTGAACATTCAGGGATTCTGTTTACACCATCAATTCCCCATGAAGACAGGACCGGAATACACAACCAGTTCAATACCGTTGGGAAATGATCTGTTTCTCTCGTTGTTGAGGTGTAATCATAGATTTTAAAACTATTTGAGGTATTAAGAGCATAAGTTGGAGATCCTGTGATCGTCATAGGATTGGCATTAGAGCTGGAATCAGTCAAGGAGTTTCCTGAAGTTTCATTACATGTCCAATTTGCCAATAACTGAGAATAATAAGGATGAGATGTTGTAATATCCTGGTTAGCCCAGTTCGCAATCACATCATTAGGAAGGGCAGATTTCCATATTCTTACGTCTTTGTAAGAAGCGGCAAGAGTCACTCCGTAAGTATTGGTTCCATCCTGATTTAATGTTAATGGAAGTACAGAATCTATATTTCCTATAGTACTCATTTTAGCAAAAGTTACGGGAACACCGTCCTCATATAAGGTAACAAGACCATCTCTGTCAAAGCTCGCTGCAATATGTTTCCATTTATTAGTTTCCAATTTTCCACCAATAAGGTCAATTCGGTTAGTACCATCTGCAATATTCATTTTAAAAGTTTGTCCGGAGTAGCCGGAGAAGATAATCCCTTTGTTCTTTCCATTGGCCCAGTTTTTATTTCCAATAAATACAGGATCACTGGAATAGGCTGCGTTGGGCTTTACCCAAAATTCAATAGTGAAATCCTGATTGGCTCCAAAATTAAATGGAGTTTGGTTGGTGGGCTTTGCATAAGCTCCTGCAGGAAGAGTAAGCTGATTAAAAGTCTTATTGGATTCCAGAATAGTTTTACTGATCTGTTGAGGGGTAAAACCGGGATTAGAATAAATCGTGAAAATATCCCGTTCAGAAAGATTTCCGCCACCGTGGGAAGTATCTGTTGCGCCATGATCTGTCGTTAAAACAACCATCCAATCCTCATTATTGTAGGTGGATCTGTTTTTCATAGCATTCACAATCTCTCCAATGTAAGCATCCGTAGTCTGAATAGAAGAAACATACTGGGGAACAGCAGAAGAAAACCCATACGAATGACCAGCATGATCTACATCATCAAAATCTACGAAAAGGATATCAGGATTATCATTCTGTAAAGCATTTACGGCCGCATTTTTTACGGCAAGGTCGCTTCCTAAGTTAGATTTTATATCTGCATTCTTTACAATTTTGTCGTTGATTGGAGCCCAATTGGCAAGGGAAATCGTTCTAAGATTAGGATTATAATTTTCTGCTCTGGTTAGAAAATCAGGATAATTCACATAATTTGGGTTGGTAAAATTATTGTCCTGTACATTATGTTTAGTATGCCATACACCGGTAAGCATGGTACTCCAGCCATTTCCACTCCAGGTTGTGGCAGCACATAATCCATCAAGAGAATAAATAGACTGGCTGATGAGGTTTTGGATGTTAGGTGTGTTGGTAGACATCATGACATCTGCACGACAACCGTCAATACCAATAAAAAGAACTTTTTTGGTTTGGGCACCAAGGACACAGCTTATTAAAACTGCCATTGAGAATAGTTTTGCTTTCATGGGATAAAAGATTTAGAACATTAAAATTTTACAAATAGTAATTTATTTTTTATTATTTGTAAAATTAATTTACTATTTGTAAACATATGTAAACTGAAAATTAATTAATTGATAATTAAAAACTTCCTTTGAAATTGAAACGCGGATAACTTAAAACTGTTTACAACTATAAGTCTATTAATGTTTTAATACTTAATTTGTTTTTAAGCAAAATACTTTGTGCTAGAAGCATGCTTAAGAAGTGGGAGGATTTTGAAGTTGACAAATATTCAAATTTTCATTCTAATCTTATAGATGGATTTTAGATGTGAGATTCTTCGCTCCATTTCATTTCGCTCAGAATGACAGTGGGTCAATTGAAATATTGGGCAAAGCGACAGTCGAGAACGTAATAGTTCCCCTCCTCTGAAGGGGCTGGTTTTAAAAAACACAAATGCTCTCATTAGAAAACATTTGTGCCATAAGTATTAAAAAAGAAGTATCTAAAGAATTCCCTCAGCTTCGGAAATCGTATTGAAAATATAATCAGGTTCAGCCTTTTCCAGCGCTGCTCTGTTTTGAGCTCCGGAAAGCACTGCGACAGTGAGTCCACAACCGGCATTTTTGCCCTCTTCAATATCGATCACGGAATCTCCGGCTTTTAAAACCTTTTCAGGTTCCAGGATATTAAATTTTTTCATAGCCAGATTGATCATTTCCGGACTCGGCCTGCTTTCTGAAACATCATCAGCGGTGATTAAGGCGTCAAAGTGTATATTTTCTTTCCACTGCAGTTTATCCAAAAGCTGTTGAGCGATTTCATAGGTATAACCGGTATTCAGAACCACTTTTTTATGCTTAGCTTTCATTTTAAGGAGAAAATCTTCCGTTCCGTTGATAGGTTTTACCTCAAGATTCTGATAAGCATCCTTTAGTTTTCCAGAGAAGTTTTCAAAAATAGCAGCAGCATCTTCTTCATTTCCATTGATTTCTTTTAATAAGCTTGTAATAGCTTCCAGTTTTTCCATTCCGGCACAGGTGATAAGTACCTGTTCCAACTTAACTTCATAACCATGTTCATTAACAGCTTTAGTTAGCGTTTTATACACTACATTATCTTCATTCACTGTAGTTCCGGCCATATCCAGAACCAATAATTCTATATTTTTCATTGAAATTTATGCGTAAATTTTTTCTATGTTAAACTTAGAGAAGCCTCCGCTTCCTGTCATTCCTTTTCCACCGATACCCGTTACAATATGAATGTTCGGAGAGGGACTGTGTTCAAAAATATCCTTTGTTTTGCATTGAGAATATACTCCAAACCATCTTCTCTGGATTTCATAAGTGGGAAGATCAATGATTTTCTTAGCTTCAAGAATCATAAATTCATCAATTTCCATATTAAGGTCAAAGCCAAGATCGTCTGCATTTTTAGCACTAGCGTATTCGTGGGAATCTCCAAGAATGATAGAACCGTCTAATGCCTGCTTGAACAGGATGTGAACTCCATATTTCTTTTCAAATGAATTCGGATCTTCTAACGATTTGATTTTCTGAAAAGAAGGACATTCACTAAAAGACTCATATCTTCTGATAGAAAGCCCTGTCAGAATGTTTCCCTGAAGAGAATAAATTCCCTGAGGCTTAGTTTGAAGCATCTGAAGCTTGCTTACTTCCAAATCACTTTCATTGAATACGTTAGGATATAATGTTTTGAACTCATGTCCACCACAAATAATGATCTTCGAAGCCATATATTCTTCTCCATCCGCAGTAATAGCGGTACATTTCTGATCGTCTTCATGCGTTTCAACAACCGTAGTATTGTAAATGATCTGTAAACCCATTTTTTCCTGTAAAAGCTTGTGAAGTTTTACAATCATATCTGCTGAATCCACAGAAAGCTCCTGAGGGAAGAATAATCCACCTTTACAGTAATCGGAACGAAGGCCGTCAAACTTCTTGATGCAGTCACTTTTGGAGAATAAAACTGATTCATAATCATTATTTCTGTTGATCTCGTACAGTTCTTCAATAAGCTGAAGTTCCTCATCATTGGATGCGATATAAACAGAGCCGTTTTGCCTGATCGTAAGATCAGCCTGATTATGAAGTTCATTATATATTGCGAGACTTTCTCTTCCGAAGTTTTGCCATTTAAGATCCATTCCGGAAGGAACTACCTGTCCGAAATTTCTTACCGTGGCACCCTGAGGAACAGAATTTCTTTCCAGTAAAGCTACTTTAAGATTTTTCTTCAGGGCATGATAAGCATGGAATGTTCCTAAAATCCCACCTCCCACAACGAGTAAATCAAATTTTGTTGTCATTGTACTATAATTTATAAGATTTTCGAAGTATCGAAATTGATGTATTGATTAGAATTTGAATTAGGTTTTGCTTTTTTTCTAAATGCCAGAAAGGCAATGATTGAAAGAATTAAAACACTGATAGTAATAATATAATTTAAACTGATATAAAAGCTAAGCCAGGAAGTCTGGGACGATCCAAAATTCTTATAAAGAAGGATCAAAACGCTCCCCAGGTATCCAAAAGAATCTACAATATAGATCAGAAAGCCTACATTTCCTTTAATATCAAAGGCTGCAATCATTCTGTCAAAGTAAATTCCGTTAAAAGGAATATAACAGATATACATTCCAAAGCCGGAAACGGTCATCCATAAAAATGGAGATAATATATTCTGTTGGAATAAATAAGTGGAAAGCCCTACTGTCAGAATTCCTGCAAAAAGAATGTAATGATAGTAAGCAAAAGCCTTTTTGTTATTTTTTACTTTCACCATGAAACTCATGATGAGAAGAACCATGATGGCAATCGGGATTTCTGTAAGGGTAAAAATAGAACTGTCAAAGCTAAAATGAAGTCCATCCCAGATCTCACGGTTGAAATTATCTCTGAAATCTCTTAAAACAGTAAGACAGATGTAAAGAAAAATAATACAGACAATAGGAATGAAGAATTGCTGAATAAGCGCTTTTCTTTCCGTTCCGTTCAAAGGCTGTCTTTTGCTTTTAAGCATAATATCTTCCTCACTGGGCTTGGGGATTCTTTCTAAAAGGATTCCAAAAAGAAATAATGGAATAATAAAAATCAATCCTGCTGAGAAAGGCATCCAGAATTCCGAAACAGAAAAGGTATCCATCAAAAACTTTCCTACAGACTTGGTGAATCCTGAAGAAACCACAAAGCTTGAGCAAAGGAAAAGTCCGATAATTTCTGTTGTTTTACGGCCTTCAATATATGAAAAGACAATCCCCCAGATCATTCCCAACGGAATCCCGTTCAGAAACATAAAAAGAATGTTGTAAGGAGCAGGAACTACCGCAAATCCTAATAAGGAAAGCTCTGCGATGGCAATAAAAGAAAATAGATAAGTCAGTCTTTTCGTTGGTTTTAATTCGGATATAAATTTAATTCCAATAAACTTGGAAATAAAATATCCTACAGCCTGTGCGATGATAATCAGGATCTTATAATCCACTCCAAAATAGGAGAGCCCTTCAAAAGAAGCTACGGTAAAAGGTTTTCTGAAACCGTACATGCAGAAGTAGACACCAAAGGCAGCAAAGGCAGCCTTCAGTGTTACTAATGTTTTTGTATTGATCGTTCTGGCCATGGTGATGGTTTAGAAGTTTAATTTTATTCCAAGGTTACATCTTACTCCATAATATTCTACCTGTTCAGGACGGTCTTCACTTTTTCCGAAGTGGTAGATCAGAGGTTTATTCAGAATATTATTGATATCCATATATAGTCCCAGATTTTTGGTAAACTGATAAGATCCCCCAAAGTCTAAGCTACTGTATTTCCCATAGTAAGAATCATTGATGTCATCTTCAGCATATTCAACCGCATATTTTCCTTTATAATTGTAGGCCAGTCTGGCATTGAATCCCTTTTGCTCATAGAATAGCTGGATGTTATACAACTCTTTAGCCTGATAAGGAAGGGCAACTTTTCTTCCGCTTGGTTTTTCCATTTCTGAAGTCATAAACGTTGCGTTGACCTGAGCTCCGAAATATTTAAGGAAGCCTGGCAGGAAATCAAATCTTTTGGTAATACCTAATTCAAGACCTCCCAGCCATGCTGCACTACCGTTATTAGGAGCAGAAAACTGTACCCCGTTCATTCCATTATAGTTTCCAATAAAAGAATCCTGAAAAATGGGGTCTGTAATGGATTTATAAAAAACACCACCACTCAGAATCCCGACATTTGAAAAATAATATTCTCCCATCAGGTCAAAATTCAAAGAATAGGTAGGATTAAGGTTGGGATTTCCTCCTTTGAATGCATTATCAGCTTCAATATAAGTTCCGCCAGGAGTCAGATCTCCGAAGTTAGGCCTTGAAAAAGTTCTTGTTGCTGCAAAACGAAGATTGGTCTTATCATTTAAGGCATATTTCAGATGAATCATTGGGAGAACAGCCAGATAATTTTTAGTATGCTCAACTGGTGTTAGCACATCATCAACCACATTATATCCTTTTACCTTTGTATTGGTATTCGATAATCTGATTCCTCCTAAAAAGGTAATTTTATCATTCAGTTTGTAAGTGGCCATTCCGTATGCATCCGCATGTTTTTCAAAAACATCAAAGTTTCTTCCTAGTGCCTTATTGTATTCCAAAGCTTCGGAATCAGTGGTGTTGATCTTTAAATTTCCTTGATTATCATACCAGAACTGGTTCATTCCTCCTGTAGAAAGTACGGGTCCGAATGTATTTCCGATATGAGCATTCATTTCACTTAAATACTTTCTTCCGTTAGGCTGAGTCGTAATATATTGGGCGTAATCAGATAACAGAGGTGCCGTTCCGTTGCTCCAGTTGTAGAAAATATCAGAGAATTTAGCATTACGTTCCTTATCCCTGTATTTGAAACCATACTTTATCGTTAGGTTATCAGAAGCATTAATTTCATGATTAAAAGCTGCTACAATCTTATCTTTTTCTTCAACAAATACTTTATAAAATTCCAGATCAGTAAATCTCATCTGAGTAGCATCCATTTTAAAATCGGGATTGCTGTAGAAACCGAATAAAGCATCCGGATTTTTATAATCTAATTTTCCACCATCAGCTTTCCAGTAGGCTCTTGGCCCATTTCCACGGTCAGCTATATAATCTGGGTTGATGCCTACTCCAGATTGGGTATATTTAATGACATAATAAGAATTGTTCTGTTTATCAGGAATATTTCCATATTTAAACTGGTTATCATAATATGAAAGATCCCAATCAATTTTTCCTTTATTCAAATTATGAACTCCACCTAATGAAACAGAAGTAAGTTCTGTAATCAGTAAGTTGTGAATGTTTTGAAGCTCCACTCTTGCCGTATTATTGGCAGCACTGAACTTATCAAATCGTACTCTGTGTTTGTAATGGGTTTCATCATCAGATAATGTTCCATACATTCCCTTCAGATACAAAGTATTTTTTGGGGAAAGTACATATTCGAAAGCAGCATTAATTCCGGTAGTTTTTCTTACCCCGTTATAATCACGCAGTTCCATTCTGAAAACGCCTTCATCACCACTTCTTCTTGCTTCGAAATTATCCGTTGACCAGTTTCTGATGAAATGGGCAAAATTGAATAAATACCCGAATTTTTTATCCTTTGTTCTTCCTCCATACAAGAATCCAAGATTATAGACTCCTTTATCCGCTTTGGCATTGTAACCGCTTCCTAATGTTGCTTTAAACTCCGTTTTCATAGGTGGAGTTTTCGTAATAAAGTTTACTCCGCCACCAATTCCGTCGGCTTCAATATCAGGAGTAAAAGACTTATTGACATGTACATAAGAGATCAGTTCTGTTGGAAAGAAGTCAAAAGCAGTAGCTCTGGAAGTCGTTTCCTCTTCTGCTGTAGGAAGTCTGTTTCCATTGATGGTGGTAGATGCCCAGAATGGAGGAAGTCCTCTTAGAGAAACAAATCTTCCCTCTCCTTGATCCTTTTCAATAGAAACTCCCTGGACGCGCTGTACGGTTTCCGCTGCATTTCTGTCCGGTAGTTTTCCGATTCCGTCAGAAGCAATGACATTGGTAATGTTAATTGCATTTTTCTGTAGATTTAAGGCTCTTGCCTCGGTATTCTTTAAAGTTCCGGTAACCACTACTTCATCAATATTCTTCCTCGGTTGAGATAGCTTTATGGTTCCAAGATCTGTAGTCTCGTCAGATTTTAAATTAACCGTAATATCCGTTGTAGCATAACCAATATAGCTAATTTGTAGGTTGTATTCACCTTCTTTGATATCATTGATTGTAAACTTTCCGTCAACATCCGTGGTTATGTTTTTGGATAAACCTTTTATTTTAACGGTCGCACCGGGGAGCGGCTGGTTGTCATCAAGAACAGTTCCTATAATTAACTGCTTTTGCGCTGAAACAAAAGTGATGAAACAGACAGAAGCAAGGGTAAGTATTTTCTCTAAATTTGTTTTCATTTTTACATATATTAAATTTTTTATGCAAATCACGCTAATAATTTTAATATATATAAATATTTTGTATTAAGTATTATTTAACAAATCAAGCCGGTTTATTACCCAAATTTTACTTTCCAAACATGTGTCAAGAAGAAAAGCAAATAAATTGTGGTTTTTATAAGTGTTTTATTTTTAAGGTGTTATAGCTCTTTTGAGAACTGGTTTTCCGAATCAGTATTTTCTGTTGAAATGGAGTTTTTGATTAACATACCGTTCATTTTAAGCCAAAATAAGAAAACCAAAAGTTTACAAATAGTAAACTTTTTGATGGGATATAATTGTGTAGATACTGATAAAATATATTTTTTGCCATGAATGCTTGAATACAATCAACAATGCATAGCTCTAAAAACTATGTACCTGTGTGGTTGAAAAAAAATAACCACATAGGCGCATAGAAGAAAATTATTCGTGTATTTGTGGCTAAAAAATTCTGTGTAATATGAGGACCTAAGCAGTATAAAAATAAAGAACAAGCATCACGCAGCTTTCATTACTGATGCTTACCGGAACGTGTGGAAACTTTCCATTGAAGTATAGAGAATCGCCTTCTTTCATGATGACTTCTTCATTATCAATGATGTATTTTACCTCTCCTTTCAGAATATATTTGAATTCCCAGGCATCTGTAATAACTTTTTCCCTTTTAGAATTGGGTTCAAGAGTTAGCAATACTGCTTCAAATCCTAAAGAATGAAGACTTTTGCTGAAGATATGCATGTATTTAAAGCCTTCAGCTTCAACCTCTTTTTCTATAACCTGCTGGCTTTCTTTAGGAACATAAATGAATTTTGCATTGGACTTTTTTTCCACTCCTTCAAAGAAGTAACTGGCATCAATATCCAGTGATTGAATCAGGTCCAGTAAAACAGGAAGCGAAGGAATTGTTCTTCCATTTTCAATACGGGAAACAAGACCGTTGCTTACATTAGCTCTAAAAGCCAGTTCGTTAATGGTCAGGTTGTTTTTTTTTCTAATATCCTTTAATCTCTTTCCGATTCCTATTAAAAAGTCATTCATGTTGTAGTCAATGAAAAGCAAAGGTAGTATTATTCTATATAGGTTGTATGGCAAAAAGAGGAATTCACAAAAAGGTAAAATTGTAAAAAAGTGAAAAAATAAAAACGTATGGCTCTCAAGCTGAGTAATTATGTTGTTTTTTTACGATGGTAAGAGTAAGCCTCGCTCAACATAGAATATGGAGCCTATTGCTGAGTGAAACGCTTTTGCGAATATTTTATAAGCATCATTTTTAAGATTCTTTGCGTACATAGCGTTAAAAAAACAATGAATAATCTTCAGCTCTACATTGTTCTAAAGAAACATCCAGCTTCCAGCCTCCCTCTTCCAGTCTAAAAAAGCTTTTCCTTCCAATGCTTTTATCCCAATAAAATTTCACTATTTTTGTAAAACTCCTTATTTCATTTATGAAAAAAATAATTCTTATCGAAGACGAAACCAGTGTAGTATCTTTCATTAAAAAAGGACTTCAGGAAAACGGATATGAAATTTCTGTGGCTTTTGACGGCCGTACGGGGGTACAGCTGGTACAAGCTAATGATTTCGATTTGGTTATTTTAGATATTATGTTGCCGGAAATGAATGGATTAGATGTCTGTAAGGAGATCAGAAAAACCAATCAGAGTGTTCCGATTTTATTTTTAACAGCTTTAGGAACTTCTGAAAATATTGTGTTGGGATTAGAAAGTGGGGGCGATGATTATTTAGTAAAACCTTTCAAATTTATTGAGTTGGTTGCCCGTGTAAAATCTCTTCTGAGAAGAAGCCATAATAACGGCCCACAAGAAATTGCGGAACCAGAACCGGATAATGAACATGTATTTCAATTTTCAGATTTAACGGTCAATGATTATACGAAGAAGGTAACCCGCGCAGGAGAAGAAATTACATTGACTTCTACAGAATATAAATTGTTGGTGTATTTCCTTAATAACCCTGAAAAAGTAATTTCCAGAGCTGAAATCTTAGATGCGGTCTGGGGTGTAAATTATGAACTGGGAACCAATGTGGTAGATGTGTATGTGAATTATCTGAGGAAAAAATTGGATAGTCATGATGATAATAAACTGATTCATACTGTGATAGGGATGGGTTATGTTCTGAAAAAAGCATAAAGGATGTTTAACAAAGTGATTACAAATCAGACCAAAACGATGGTGCTTTTAATGTTGGTTTTTACCGTCATTATTTTATTGTTCAGTGGTTTGGTTTATTTTTCAATCGTTAATTTTTCCCACCAGAGGTTTTATGAACTCTTAAAAATCCGTACGGCCACTATTGTTCAGATAGAAAAGAGTAAAGATCATCTGGATCTTCCTGAAAATTATATTCTCAGCAATCTGAATGACGAGGAACTTCCGATGGAAAAAGATTATGTTTTTGCCGTTCCAACAGATTCTAATTTCAAAAAAATCTCTCAGGAAGTTCATATTCCCGATTATTTCTTTAAAAATGTTCTTAAAAAAGGAGAGGACAATTATAATGATAAGGAATTCTATTACATCGGGCAGAGCTTTAAATATGATGATAAAGATTATATTGCTATTGCTTCAGCCAAAAACCATTATGTAATTTATTACCTTGGATTTTTAAAAAGAACACTGCTTACCTGTATTGTGCTCTCTTTGTTTTTCAGTATGATATTCTCTTTTTATCTGTCTAAAACATTATTTAAGCCGATCCTGAAAATAACAGGAAAAGTAAAAGAGATCAGTTCAGAAAATCTTCATTTAAGACTAGAGCCACAACCTGATAATAAGGAACTGAATGAATTAGTAGACACATTCAACGGAATGCTCAACCGTATTGAAACTTCTTTTGAAACCCAGAATCATCTGATCGGAAATGTTTCCCATGAATTACGAACTCCTCTTACTTCGATTATGGGAGAAGCGGATGTTGCTCTTTCTATAAGCAGAACACCCGAAGAATATAAAGAAACCCTTGAAATCATTCTGGATGAAGCGGAAAAGCTTGACAGAAAGATTAAGGCCTTATTGATGATCGCGCAAACCGGGTTTGACGGTAAAATCCAGAAAATGGATAAAGTAAGAATGGATCAGTTACTTTGGGATGTTATTGAAACCTTGAGAAAAATTGACTCTAGAAACAATATCTATCTGGATATCAGTATGCTTCCCGATAATCCTAAAAAACTGAAAGTACAGGGGAATGAGCAGCTTCTACATCTTGCCGTTGCCAATATTATCAGTAACGGCTGTAAATATTCTAATTTCCAGCAGGTGAAAGTTTCCTTGGGAGCTACAGATGCAGATGTTTATATTATTGTAAAAGATAATGGGATTGGAATTCCTCAATCGGAGATGAACAAAATCTATGATCCGTTTTTCAGGGCATCCAATACTAATAATTATGAAGGCTATGGGATTGGACTTCCTCTGGCCAGAAACATTGTAAGAATGCATCACGGTGAATTGATCGTTACTTCCAATGAGAACGAAGGAACTACCGTACAGATGCGCTTTCCTAACTTTTACAGCACACAAAAAGAGACCGTGTAAATCTAAATATATAAAGTAATCAAAAAATTTTCTTGAAGTGCTTTAGATTGATGTTTCAATGTTAATGATCTTCTAAAAATCCATAATCTACGGTTTTTATTATTTTTTACTTTACCATAAGTCTATGTGGTTAGAAAAATTAAACCACATAGATGCATAGAATGTTTCTTTTAAAATATGCACTTGCTGAAAATCTTTGATTTTCTTGCGCCTTAAAGGCAACTTATTATTTATAACCTTTGCGCCTTTGCGTTCCCCAAAAAATATTCATTATGCTGGAGAAACGCAAAGGCGCAAAAGAATTTTATATGGTATGTGTTTTTAAGGCGCAAAGATTTTATCTGCGATAAAATTTAATCATATTGTTTTATTTTAATGACAATGAGTTTGTTAGGTAGCTTTGTTTGCTACAGATTTGTTCATATTAATACCCCTTAACAATTTTCTAATCTCATTTTAATCTCTTTAATGACATTTTAATTCCGTTCCAAAGAACTTTTAATCTGACCGTTCTAGTTTTGTATCATCAAAAAAGATAAACACAATACAAAATAATAAGAACATGGCTAAAACAATTCTAATTGCAACAGATTACTCCCTTGAGTCATTAAACATATTAAAAAAAGTTCTAAGAGAAAAGGACGCTTCTGAAGATCAGAACCAATATAACATCCTTTTGGTTTCAGGATATGATTCAGGAGATTCTATCAGAGATCTTCTATTCAATACCAAGACAACCATTTTCAATAAGATCAGACCTGTGGAGTTTTGTGATGGCTATGAAATCATCAAGAATAAGTATCCTCATTTAGTTAATAAAATTATCTGCGACATCTTTACAGGTAGCTTTCAGAGAACCTTTAACCAATATGTGGAGGCTAATACTATTGAAGAAGCTTATTATTCTAGCTCTATTAAAAGTAAAGGTAAAGGAAAATTTGATCTTGTTCCATATATCAAAAAATGCAAAGTGCTTCAAGCCGGGGAAATTACCCTTGAAATTAAAGAAAGACTTCCGGAAAGAGGAAGGCTGGCAGAGATCTTTGTAGAGGTCTAATCATCATCAACACAATCTAAAAAAATAAAAAATGTTAAGGAATTATAGTAACAGCAGAACATTGGGAGACAATATCAGGTTGGGGACGCTGACTGCCTTTACGGCGGGTACTATAAATATTGCATCCCTACTCATATTTCTCTCTTTTACTTCCAACGTAACAGGTCATTATGCTATTTTGGCCGCAGAAATCAGTAAAGGAAACTGGTCTCAGGTAGCCATAATGGCAAGCTGGATCTTTTTATTCTTCTTCGGAAGTTTCCTGTCCAATTTTATTGTGATTAATTTCAACAGGAAGAGTAAGTATTTTGCTCACGCAATGCCTCTTGTATTGGAAATCTTATGTTTGTTTGGAGTAGGAGTGTATGGCCAATTATATTATCAAAAAACGTTGGCGGAAACAGAAGTTTTAGTAGCAATCATGCTTTTTGCCACAGGACTACAAAATGGTTTAACGGCAAGTATATCCAACTTCTCCGTTAAAACGACCCACCTTACAGGAACAACAACCGATTTAGGAATCCTGGTTTCTATGTTTACTCAAAAGAAATACAGAAAAAACGGTGAATTAATCGGAAGAGCAAAATTGCTGATGAGTATTATGGTAGCTTATGTATTAGGAGCTGTATTCTCAGGATTAACCTATTATTATCTGGAGTTTAGAGTATTTTATGTAATTAGCTTATGTCTTATGATTGTAATTGGATATGATGCTTATAAAATTCATGTAAGACACTTTAATACAAAGTACAGATACAACAGAATTTATAAAAAACCGAATCTTTTGGCTTATCTGTATGAAAAGATCCATGGGATTCCTAAAAGTAAAGAGAATAGAAAACTGGTCTTTGAAGACTAGGATTAGATACCTGGTGCAGGGTAAATATCACTATTAATTTTTTGTATAAACTAGCTGGTTCAATCCTCTATTGATGTAAATGCAATAGGGGATTGTTCTCTATGAAATGCTAATATCACAAACAGTTTGGAGCAGAATTTGCAGAAAGCTGTATTGTTGAAATGTTGATAATTAAATATTAATTCCCGTTTTTAATGTTTTAATTCCCATTTTCATTGACTATTTTTGTAAGTTGATTTACGTTTTTATGTCAGATATTATTCAGCTTTTACCGGATCATGTAGCCAACCAAATTGCGGCAGGAGAGGTGGTGCAGAGACCTGCATCCATCGTGAAGGAACTTTTGGAAAATGCTATAGATGCAGATGCAACGAAGATTGAACTGATTATCAGGGATTCCGGGAAAAATCTTATCCAGGTCGTAGATGACGGAAAAGGAATGTCCGAAACAGATGCCAGACTTGCATTTGAAAGGCATGCTACCTCCAAAATCAGAGGAACAGAAGATATCTTTAAGATCTCAACAAAAGGATTCCGCGGAGAAGCGTTAGCTTCTATTGCTGCCGTTTCACAGGTGGAGCTGAGAACAAAGCAAAAGGAGGCTTCCATTGGAACCAACATATATATTGAAGGTGGAGTTTTCCAGTTTCAGGACCCTATACAGACTGCAGAAGGATCCAACTTCCTGGTAAAGAATCTTTTTTATAATGTTCCTGCCAGAAGAAAGTTTCTGAAAAATAATAATATTGAATTCAGACACGTTATTGATGAGTTTCAGCGTGTTGCACTGGCACATGAGGGGTTAGAATTCTCATTGTTTCATGATGATGAAGCCGTTTTCAGATTAAGAAAAGGAAGCCAGATGCAGCGTATTGTAGATGTTTTCGGAAGAAAATTACAACCGCTTTTGATTCCTATCAAGGAAGATATTATTTGGTGTAAACTTCACGGATTTGTGGCCAAACCTGAAGGAGCTAAAAAAGCAAGAGGAGAACAGTTTCTTTTCGTAAACGGGAGATATTTCAAGAGCCCATATTTCAATAAAGCGGTGCAGGAAGCCTTTGAAGGTCTTCTTCAGCCCGGATATGTTCCATCATTTTTCCTCTATCTGGAAATGGATCCGGAGAAAATAGATGTCAATATTCATCCGCAGAAAACAGAGGTGAAATTTGAAGATGAACATCTTATTTTCGCTCTGCTTCGTTCCACAATCAAGAGATCATTGGGAATCTATAATGTTTCTCCAAGTCTGGATTTCGACAGAGATCCGGAATTGGATGAGATGATGAACAAGCCCATTCCAAGCAAAGGAAACGGTGGCGGAGGTGGCGTTATCAAAATGCCTGAGATTATTGTAGATAGGGATTATAATCCGTTTTTAGAAGAAAAAAATGTAGTACACCCCGAAGAAATTCAGAATCTGACTGAAATGTACCATCAGAATATTTCCGCAGAGCCTTCAAAGATCAATCTTTTTGAAGATGAAGACTTTGATGAAGATTTGATGAGACTTCCTAACGGGTATTGGTTATTTAATAAAGGAGATGTTACCCTGATGCTTGATTTGGGAAGAATGCATAGATTACTGGTTTCAGAAAATAATAAAACAACCAGGAAAACAAATACAGGTACAAACAGTCATGCTTTGCTTTTCTCCCTGGAGTATCATATGAACGAGATTGAGAAAAGTAAATACGAATCCATCAAAAAATATCTTCCTGAACTTGGGTTTGACATGAAAATTGCTCATGAAAGTGTACTGAGAATAGATTCACTTCCGGAAGGACTGAAAGAAACACAGGCGATGAAGTTCCTGGAAAACCTTTTCGAGATTCTTGATTATAAAACAGAAGGTGAATTTATGCAGTATTATCATAACCAATGGAGCAAAATGCATTCGAAGTCAAGATTTGACTTTATTTATAAAAAAGATGCGGAACAGGTTATCAAAGACTTTACAGCATTAGGCTTCCCCGAGTTTTTGCCAGATGGGAAGAGATGTTTCTATGAAGTTCCGTTTAATGATTTTAAAAACAAATTTTAAAAAATATGTTTAACAATATACCACCCATTACAAGGAATATTATCATTATCAATGTAATCGTATTCATCGTTACTTCTTTAATGGGGAATCAAGTTATTGAATATCTTGCCGGGTTTTATCCCTTTTCTCCTTACTTCCATTCATGGCAGGTGATTACTCACATGTTTATGCACGGAAGTATTATGCATATTTTATTTAATATGATGACCCTCTTTAGTTTTGGTCCTATTCTGGAACAAACACTTGGAGAAAAAAAATACCTTATACTGTATTTTTTAAGTGGTCTGGGTGCCTTCTTCCTGTTTAATTTATGGAATTTTGTTGAAGCTCAACAACTTTCCAGCGAATTACAACAGCTAGGCTTTAATGTAGATGCTTATATGTCCGGAGCAAGTGTGCAATTTGCAGGGAATGCAGATGCTGTTCTGAAGCAGAGAGATTTATTAGAAAGTTTAAAAGCTATTGTAGCAACCCCTATGGTTGGTGCTTCCGGAGCTATTTTCGGAGTAGTAGCTGCTTTTGCAACATTATATCCGGATTCAAAAATTGGAATTATGTTTATTCCAGTTCCGATTAAAGTAAAATATTTATTGCCGATTATTGTCGTTATTTCTATTTATTTGGGGGTTTCCGGTAATGGAGGTGGAATTGCTCACCTAGCTCACGTTGGTGGAGCTTTGGTTGGTTGGCTGCTGGCAAGGATTTGGAAGAAGCATTTATATAGATTCAATTAATCATTTTCTGTGAAGATTTTCCGACTTATAGTACTGATCTTGCATATAGGAATCCTATGTCTATTGCTGGGTTCTCTATTAAATGCCTATATCCCGCCTAAAATATTTCCGTGGTTTAATTTGCTGTCTTTAGGATTTCCTGTTCTTATTATCCTGTATATTATCTTAACCGTATTTTGGGTATTCAGCTGGAAAAAAAGAGCTTTTGTATTCATGTTGGTAGGGTTAGTATTTATTAATCCTGTCAAGCGATGGGTCAATTTTTCCTCGGAGAAGAAAGAAAGTGCTGATCCTATAAAGATTGTATCTTTTAATATAAAAGCAGGGTTGATGGGCAGGGAAGAGGTTTTAAATTATCTCAAAGCTCAAGATGCGGATGTTATTCTCTTGCAGGAAGATGGAGGAATGGAATATCCAACCCTTAAAGGCTATAATAGAACCAAATCTAATGGAATTTTAACCATTCTGACAAAGCATCATTTATCCAGCGAAAAATTAATTTTTTCTGAAGACGAAAGTATGAACTTACAAAGTGGTCTTCAGGCAGATATTGAAATAAAAGGTAAGACGTATAGATTTGTAGACGTTTATCTTTATCCGTTTCAGTTTGAAAAAAAGATGGTTAAACTTGATGGAAATTCCGAAGACAATGAGCAAAAAGTAAAGGGCGTTGTAAGAAAACTTATTCCGACCTTTAAAAAACATCAGGATCAGGTAAGAAAAATTAGTGAAACGATAGAAAACTCACCATATCCGGTTATCGTTGCAGGAGACTTCAATTCTGTTCCTAATTCTTATGAGTACTATCACTTATCAGACGGTCTTGAAGATGCATTTATGACAGCAGGAAAGGGGAGCGCAACCAGCTTTCATGATTATAAATTTCCGATCCGGATAGATTATGTTTTTTACTCAAAATCGTTGACGGCTATTTCCTATGTTGTTGACCGTTCTGTCAGTATTTCAGATCATTATCCAGTAGTTGCGAGGATTTCTTTAAACGACAAATAATCATAAAAATAGTTAAAATTTGGCTGCTTGGTAGGGTTTTTGCTTAAAAAAACGGGTACCAAGAATGTTTTTTCATGAAGTCGAATCAGATATTACTATTTATACATATCGCTATTGCTGTTTTACTGCTGTGCACATTGGGGAATGCATGGGTTCCGCCTAATATTTTAGGGAACCTTAATTTACTTTCTCTTGGTTTTCCCTATCTGATATCTGCGCATATCCTTCTTACTTTGGTATGGATTTTCAAAAAAAATAAAATTGCTATCGCTTTTGCACTGGGAACATTACTTTTTTACAACCCGATCAGAAGATGGGTTAATTTTGTTCCTAAATCGGATAAAGAAAAGACAATAAGAGATATCAAAGTTCTTACTTTTAATGTAAAATATGGTGATTACGGATGGGATAAGGTGAAAAACTATATTAAAGAGCAAGATCCGGACATTATTTTGGTACAGGAAAAAGACACTAATCGTGCTTTAAGACAAGATCTCGTAAAATACCCTTCTGTAATCTTAAAAACAAAGCATAAAATTCTAAGACAGGCAGAGATCATAGAAGATAATTCAAGAGGAAATTCGTTCTATGCAGATGTAGACATCAATGGGAAAATCATCAGAATTGTAAATGTTTATCTGGAACCTTTCAGACTTCAGAAAACAATGTTTACAAAGCTTGATGCCATGGGAATTGGAAATGTATCTAATCTTCTTTCTCATATGATTCCTACTTTTCAGGCCCATGAAGATCAGATTAAAAAGATCAGAAAAGCTATTGACTTTTCTCCTTATCCGGTAATTTTAGCCGGTGATTTTAATTCGGTCCCGAATTCTTATGAATATTATAGCTTGGGAAAAGATCTTCAGGATGCTTTTTTAACAGCAGGAAAGGGAAGTGCTTCCAGTTTTCATGATTATAAGATTCCTTTAAGAATTGATTATATTTTCAGTTCAAAATCCATCATTCCACTAAGCTATAAAGTAGATCAGTCTGTGAAATTATCGGATCACTATCCTGTAATTGCAGAATTTCTGCTAAATTAGTTCCATGAAAAATTTATTGTCTGCCATTTTCATTTTTGTACTCCTTTTGACGGCTTGTTCAAAGAAAGAATCTCCGGGATTTGGAGCTGAACAGGATTTGAAAATTCATTATGATACAATGGCTGTTGATTCTTTCTCCAATGGGGCTGTTACGGTAGATATTGCCCGTAAGATTAAAATGTCTTCGCCTCAGTATCTGGACTCTGTAAAGCAGGCTAAAAAAGCGCTGGCAGACGAACAAAAACTGAAAACGGAGCTGGAGAAAGAAAACAAAAAGAAAGAAGAGGAAGAAAAGAAAAAAGCAGATGCTGAAAAGCAGAAAAAAACTGCTGAAACTCCTCCTTCTACTAATACCAAAACAGAATAAATTCAAAAACATCTTTAAAAATATATAATATGAAAAAGCAAATTCTTGCAGCAATTGCAATCTCAGTATTCACAGTTGCCTGCACAAAATCAACATCAAAGACAGAACAGGTAGAAAATGCAGATGGATCTGTTACTACCACTACTACAACGGTTTCTGAAACATCTCCTCATATGGTTGATTCGGCAAAAGTTAGCGAAGCTAAGGAAAAAGTTGATGCCAAATTAGATCAGGCTGGAGATAAGATTGATAATGCCGCTCAAAAAGCTAAAGATAAAATTGATGCTACTGCGGATAAGACAAAACAAGATCTTAATAAAGCAGGACAGGATATCAAAAATGAGGCTAATAAAGTTGGAAAAGATATCAAAGCCGGAGCACAAGACGCCGGAAAAGATGCAAAAGACGCTGCCAGAAAAGGAGCTGCGAAAGTAGAAGACGCCGCTAAAAAATTAAAAGAAGATTTAAGCAAATAAAAAGAAACCCGCCATTGAATTCAATGGCGGGTTTTATTTTTTATTTAATTGAAGGTCAGGAAATTCCTTACACTTATCTATTCAATTCCAGTAAGGGGTCAATGTATTCTCTGTCGTTACTCAACCTTGGAACCTTATTTTGTCCACCAAGTTTTCCTCTAGATTCTAGCCAATGATAGAATAGGTTGTCCTTGGCAATATGAACGATAGGTCTTCTAAGCGTCATATTATTGTATCTTTTCGCTTCATAATCCGAATTGATTTTCTTCAGATGTTGGTCAAAAGCATCAATGAAGCTATCAAGGTTATCAGGATATTGGCTGAATTCAAAGATCCATTCATGAGCACCTCCTTCATTTTCTTTCATAAAAACCGGAGCCCCTGTAAAATCTGTAATTTGAGCGCCGGTTAGCTCACAGGCTCTGGATAAGGCAGATTCTACATTGGTAATCATTAGTTCTTCTCCAAAAGCATTGATATAGTGCTTGGTTCTTCCTGTTATTTTTATTCTGAAAGGATTAATAGAAGTAAATACAACAGTGTCTCCAATCAGGTATCTCCAAAGTCCACCGTTGGTAGTGATCACCATGGCATAGTTTTTTCCGATTTCCACATCTTCCAGGCTTACGACTTTTGGATTTGAAAAATGAAACTGATCCATAGGAATAAATTCATAGAATATACCATAATCAAGCATCAGAAGCATTTCATCACTGTTGGATCTATCCTGTATCCCGAAGAACCCTTCCGAAGCATTGTATATTTCGTAGTAATTGATGTTTTTTCCGATGATCTTACGGTATTGTTCCCTGTAGGGCTTAAAACTGATTCCACCGTGAAAAAACACCTCTAAATTAGGCCATAGCTCTGAAATATTATCTACATTAGTCTCGGTCAATACCCTTTGTAAAAGAACCAACATCCAGCTGGGTACGCCAAGGATACTTCCTACATCTTCGTTTTTTACCTCAGAGGTGATAGCCCTAAGCTTGCTTTCCCATTCGCCCATCAAAGAAACCTTCTTGCTTGGAGTAGTTGTAATTTCTACCCAAAACGGAAGATTATCAATTAAAATTGCTGATAAGTCGCCAAATTTTGTATTAAAATCTGCGTATAACTCAGAACTTCCGCCTAAGCGTAAATTTTTATAATTAAAAAGCTGATTTTCCGGATGATTGTTGGCGTAAATGGAAACCATGTCTTTTCCTGCCTTCATATGGCAGTATTCAAGGCTTTCTGCAGAAATAGGAATGAATTTGCTTTTAGCATTCGTTGTTCCTGAAGATTTGGCAAAATGTTTAATCAGCCCTGGCCAACTTACGTCTTTTTGGCCCTGTCTTGCTTTTTCAATATAAGGCTCCATTTCTTCATACGTAACAATAGGAACTTTATTTTTAAAGTCCTGATAACTTGAGATAGAATTAAACCCGTACTGCTTACCATATTCTGTATCTTCCGCATGAAACAGCTGGGAAAATAATATACCCTTCTGAGTTTCAATGGGATGATCCATGAAATTTTGTATCTGGTCTATCCTCTGACGGATGAACCAGTTGACTACAGTATTAAAAAGTGCTTTGGTTGCCATTCCAACAAATATAATGATATTTGAATGTTTAGAGAATTTTTTGTGAAGTTAAATAAAAAAACCGCTACAAAATTTGTAACGGTTTAGTATCTAGTTTATTGCTTATTAGCAATACTCATCATAAGCAGCCTGAAGGTTAGCAGCAATTGCTCCTGCAGGATTTCCTTCAATGTGGTGTCTTTCCAGCATATGAACTAATTCTCCATCTTTGAAAAGTGCAACACACGGAGAGCTTGGCGGGAATGGAGCAAGATGTTTTCTTGCTTCTGCTACAGCCTCAGTATCAAAACCTGCAAATACAGTAGTTAAATGATCTGGTTTTTTATCTCCTGTTAAAGAATACACAACTCCTGGTCTTGCGGCACCTGCCGCACATCCGCATACGGAATTGATAACTAATAATGTTGTTCCGGATTGCTTTAAAGCATCTTCTACCTGAGCAGGTGTTGTTAAATCCTGGAAACCTTTATCTGTAAGTTCAGCCTTCATAGGCATTACTAAATCTGTTGGATACATATATTTTGTTTTTTTATCAATGCAAAGTTAAACAATTCTTTACGTTTGTTCAATATATAATAACTATGAATGGATTAGGTATATAAAATTAACTGAATATTAATAATATAACAATATTCATAAAAATGTGAATTAAAATTAGGAATAATGAAATATTATTATTAAATTTGAAATGATTCTGAAAAACAAACGACCATGAAAAAAACATTTAGGCTTTCCCTCAAGCAATCAATCACTTAATACTGTCTGAAATATGATCGTATCTAAACTCTTTTTTAAAGTTTTTTGAATCAAAAAGACGAATAGACTTTAATATCCAAAAAATGAAGCCCGAGACTCAACAGTCCCGGGCTTCTTAATCAAATCGATATGCAAAGGTTGTATATCCTTAGTTATGGAATGAGATACGTGTTTGTGAGATTCGAAATCGCTCCGAACCCCAGAACTCGATCACATTATGAAAGGAGCTTTTTAACCATCTCGGAAATACTTTTTCCATCTGATTTTCCAGCTAATGCTTTGGAAGCAGCTCCCATTACCTTCCCTAAATCTTTAATAGACTCAGCTCCGGTTTCTGAAATTATGTTTTTAATTTCTGTTTCTAATTCTTCTGCAGAAAGCTGTTTCGGTAAAAACTTCTCAATGACTTTCATCTGAGCTTCTTCCACTTCAGCAAGGTCCTGTCTTCCCTGAGCAGAAAACTGCTCAAAAGAGTCTTTACGCTGCTTAATCATTCTCTGAAGAATAGCAATTTCCTGTTCTGCGGAAACTTCAGCCCCTCTGGCTTCTGTTTGTAAAAGAAGAATTTGAGATTTTACAGCACGAAGGGAATCCAGAGCAACTCTGTCTTTCTCTCTCATAGCTGTTTTTATTGCTTCGCTTATTGTATTTTCTAAACTCATAATTATAATTTGAAAATCTGAAAATGAAACAATTTGAAAATTATTATTTTGCTGCAATGGGGTTATCGTTCCCACAGAATAATTTTCAAATTCTCAAATTATATCATTTTCAAATTAATTTAGTCTACGTCTTTATTTAAAAACCTGTTTTCTCTGATCTGCATAGAACCATTGTTGTCAGACATATACGTGTTGATATTTTGGTCTGAAGCATTAGTTCCGTCAATAGAGATATTTTTTCTCTTGAAAGCAGGAATAGATTCGAATTCACTCGTGCTGTCAAAGCTTTGATAACGGGAATTGAATTCTTTTAATTTATTTCTTCTTTCAATTATCTTGTCCTGGTCGATCGTTTTGTTCACGAAAGTGAATTCTGATTCTTCTGTTTTCGGAGCTTCAACTTCTGTTTTGCTTTCAAAAGCAGGCTTTGTTTTAACTTTTGGTTCTTCTTTTTGATAGAAGGTTTCAATTTTCTGAGCAGGTTCTGCTACAGCACTTGCCGGAGCATTAAACTCTGCTTTAGGCTGTCCGTAATCTGTCTTAGGTTCATTCCTGATAGGCTCATTAACGAAGAAATTGAATTCAACCGGTTTCTCTTGTGAAGAATTGTTATTGAATACATTACCAGACTGAGGGTCTTCTTTTTTATTATCAAAATCAAATGAGAAAGACTGAATTTCCAAATCGTTTGGATCTTCCTCTTCTTCAATAGAAAGTAGGCTATATTCCTCCTGCTCATCTTCATTTCTCCATCCTTGTTCAGGAGTGTTAACTGTACTTTCTTCTTTATCAAAGAATTTTATTTCTGTTCTGATTTCCTCTTCCTCAATAATCATTTTTTTTTCGGTAGAAGTCACATTGAATGGAGTATCATGGTCCTCATCATCCAACCTGAAAAGGCTTTTTCCTCCGAAATCATGCGTTATTTCAGGAGCAGACTCTCTTTCTTCTCTTGTTTTAAAAGGAGAAGATTTTGGGGACTCTAAATTATCGTTAAGACTGATTCTGATCTTTTCTGTAGGACCTGAAAATTTCTTATTATCATTAGAGAATCCTGTAGCGATAACAAGTACACTTACTGCATCTCCTAATTCTTCATCAGCACCCACCCCGAAAATAATATCTGCGGTATTTCCAGCTTCTTTCTGGATGTGGTCCATAATGATACCGATCTCGTCCATCGTAACTTCTTCAGCACCACTTCTGATCAACAATAGTACATTTTTAGCACCTGTAATCTTGTTATCATTCAATAACGGAGAATCCAATGCTTTTCTTACGGCTTCTTCAGCCTTATTTTCACCTGAAGCAGTACCTGTAGACATTAGCGCTGTACCAGAGTTCTGAAGGACAGATTTAGCATCTCTAAAGTCAATGTTTACATCAAAGTACCCTGTAATAACTTCTGCCATTCCTTTAGCGGCATTGGCTAACACTTCATCGGCCTTAGAGAATCCTTGTTTGAATCCAAGGTTTCCAAATTGCTGTCTCAGTTTATCGTTGTTGATGACAATTAATGAATCAACATTATTTTTTAATTTATCAAGTCCGTTTTCAGCTTGTTCCAATCTTCTTTTTCCTTCGAAACTGAAAGGGACGGTAACAATACCTACGGTTAGGATTCCCATGTCTTTTGCTACTTTAGCAATGACAGGAGCTGCTCCGGTACCTGTACCACCACCCATTCCGGCAGTGATGAACACCATTTTCGTGTTCTGCCCCATAGCGGCTTTGATATCTTCAATACTTTCAATAGCAGATTTTTCTCCTACTTCAGGATCTGCACCAGCTCCAAGACCTTCCGTGATGGAAGTTCCCAATTGAACTTTATTGGCAACAGGGTTATTATCCAGGGTTTGGGCATCTGTATTACAGATCACGAAATCAACCCCGTGGATCCCTTTTTCGTACATGTGTTTTAGTGCGTTGTTTCCTCCGCCTCCTACACCGATTACTTTTATGATGGATGAATTTCCCTTTGGTAGGTCAAATGAAAATCCTTGTGTACCTATATTTTCCATAACTATACTTTTAATAATTATAATTGATAATTGACTGATGATAATTGATAAGGAAAAGATCGTTTATCGCTTATCATTCATCATTTATAATTTACTCTACTTCTTCAAAGAATTTTTTTACTTTTTCCATAAGCGACTGCCCGAAGGTCAACTTCGCTTTTCTGTTTTCCTGCTTTTCATCGGCAACCAATTGTTCCTGAACTGGAGCTGCAGCCTGTTGAACGGGTTGAACAGTTTCTGTCTGTACAGGAGCTGCTTCAGGCTTAGTTTGCTCTTTTACAACCTCCTCTATATCGTCAATAGTCTGCTTTTTATCTCTGATCTTCAAACTTTCCATCAGCAACCCAATAGACGTAGCAAATTCAGGGCCTTTCAGATACTGATTTTTATCGTTGGCGATATATTCATTCGCAAAACCGATTCTGCTGTCAAAACCTGTGGTATAGTTGGCCAGTTGTCTAAGGTGCTTAAGGTTTGATCCACCACCTGTCAGAACAATTCCGGCAATCAGCTTTTTCTTTTGTTCAAAGGCTCCGTAGGCTTTTAACTCGGTATTTACCATTTCCAAAACTTCTTCTACTCTTGCATTGATGATTTGAGCAAGGGTTTTTAAAGAGATTTCCTTATCTGGTCGCCCATGAAGTCCGGGAATTGTTACAAAAGTACTGTCTTTTTCTAATTCGGAAACAGCCGAACCGAATTTTACTTTCAATTGTTCAGCATGTTTTTCAATAATGGAGCAACCTTCTTTGATATCTTCCGTAATAATTCCACCTCCGTAAGGGATTACGCAGGTATGGCGGATGATATTGTCTTTGAAGATTGCAATATCTGTAGTTCCTCCTCCGATGTCTACAATAGCAACTCCGGCTTCTTTCTCTTCTTTGGTAAGAACAGCTTCAGAAGAGGCTAATGGTTCTAAAGTAAGGGCTTCCATTTCTAGTCCGGCTTCGCGAACGCATCTTGCAATATTTCTGATGCTTCCCATTTGCCCGACAACAACGTGGAAGTTAGCTTCTAAACGTTTTCCGTGCATTCCGACAGGTTCCTGAATTTCCCCTTCGGAATCCACTTTATATTCTTGTGGAAGGACATGGATAATTTCTTCTCCAGGAAGCATAACCAGTTTCTTGACCTGATCTTTTAATGCTTCAATATCATCATCTGTGATGAATTTATCCGGATGTTCACGCATAATATAATCGGAGTGCTGCAGAGAACGAATGTGTTTTCCTGCAATACCTACCGTAACTTTGCGGATAGGAACCCCGGCACTGGATTGTGCCTCGGATACTGCAGCCTTGATTGAATTAATTGTCTGTGAAATATTATTCACAATACCTTTATGAACACCAAGACTTTTAGCTTTTCCTACACCGAGAACTTCTATTTTCCCGTGTGCATTCCTTCTTCCGACAATCGCGACTATCTTTGTTGTCCCGATGTCCAGACCTACTGAATACTCTTGATTTTCCATTTTTATATCGATTTGATTTTTTTCTACTTTTTCCATGGCAGGATCAGGTCCTGCTTTGTGTTAATAGTCCTTTAGGACCTTTTTTATTCTATTTTCACCTTTGGTTTCGGCTTTGGCTTGGACTGTGCCGGGGCCGTTGTTTTTTTCTCTGTTTTCTTTGCCTGTATTTTAGGTTTTGTACTCTCTTTCGGTTTTGCCGGGGGTGAGCTTGTTTTTTTTACTTCTGCAATCTTTGGCTTTACCTCTGCTTTTTTAGCAGCGGCAGTGAGTGCAGGAGCTTTTGCCATTTCTAATCTACCCGCCTTCAGGATACTGTCGTTTTCCTTGAAGTGAGGATTGAGAGTGGTCACAATCTGGTTTTGATACTTTACAGAGACCATACTGTATTTTTGCGGATCCTGATAGACCAGGTATTTTTCCACAAAGGTTTTAAATCCTTTTACTTTAAAATCAATATTATCGAGATCTCCAATTTCCACTCTGTAGTTTCCTTCGCTGGTCAGGAGGTTATAGCTGTCCTTGCTTTTTGAAATTCCAATAAAATATTTCTTACTAAAATCATCGTTATCAATTTTTCCAACCAGTTCTGCCAGTTTTTCATATTCATCCGGCTGTACATTTCCTGTTACAAGCATACAAGGATGGGAATAGGTTCTTGAAATAGGAAATTCAATTCCTTTTTCGTCTACATAAAAGTCTTTTCCATCTTTATTAAGCCTGAATACCGGAACCCTCTGTTTGATATCAAGGTTCAATTTTCCGTTTAGGTTTAGATAAACATTGGCACTATCCACTGCGGGAAGTGCATTGATCTTTTTTTCCAAAGCCGGAATATTCAGATCTCCTACTTTTCCTGATGGATTCTCTTTTTTTACAATTTCCCTGATATCTTTTTCATCAACAAAGTAAACAGGAGTTTTTTCATTCATTTTTACAGAAATCTTATTATCCGTAATCTTTTGGCCACCGAATCTCTTCAACGAGAAACTCAGTAACAATCCAAGGATGATTACCGTGATAACAATTTTTAATATTCTGTACTTATTTTTCATACATTTTCTGTATTCATGTATTTATGTAAAATGTATTCATGAATACGTAAATACATTATTACTTTTTACAATTTATTTATCCATTCACAGATTGGGTCGTACAGGGTATCTATATTCCCGGCTCCTACGGTGAGAAGGATGTCAAATTCTTTTTCTTTTATTTTTTCAAAAGCATCAGATAAAGTTGATACTTCTTTTTTGTCTAATGTTACTTTGTCCAACAACCAGCTTGAAGTAATTCCTTCAAAATTCTCCTGAAGTTCTCTTGCCGGATAAATGTCCAATAAGATCAATTCGTCTGCCTTACTCAGACTTTCTGCAAATCCGTCTGCAAAATCTCTTGTTCTGCTAAACAGGTGCGGCTGGAAGGCTACCAATAATTTTTTATTGGGGTAAAATGTTTTAATAGAGCTCATTACCGCATTGATTTCTGTAGGGTGGTGAGCATAATCATCAATATAAATTTTACCGTTTTCGTAAAAATGCTTGGTATATCTTCTTTTAATTCCCTTAAAATTGGCAATTGCTTTTTTCAGCGTATCAAAATCTACGCCCAAATTATGCAAAATTGCCAATGCTACTGTAGCATTTTCTACATTATGGATTCCCGGGATTTCCCAAACAAAATCTTTTATTGTTTCTGTTGGAGTATGGAAGTCAAAATAAATCTTATCATGATCCATTCTCAGGTTATCCGAATAGTAATCAGCTTTTTCGTTTACAGCGTAAGTCTGATGGGCTCTTCCGATTTCAATTCCTTTTCTTACAAATAGTTGTTTATCTTCAGGAACTAGGGCTGCAAATTGTCTGAAGCCTTCTTCAATATGGCTTTTATCTCCATAAATATCCAGGTGGTCTGCATCAGTTGAAGTCACTACTGCCCAATCCGGAGAGAGGTTCAGAAAGCTTCTGTCATATTCATCTGCCTCCACCACTGAATAGGTGGAACCGTTGTATAGAAAGTTTGACTTAAAGTTCTCAGAAATTCCTCCTAAAAAGCATGAGAACGGTAAGTTTGCTTCTTTGCATAGGTGAGAAACCAGGGTAGAGGTAGTGGTCTTCCCGTGGGTTCCAGCTACTGCGATGCAGTCTGTATTTTCCGTAATTAAGCCTAAAACTTTTGCACGTTTCAACACTTCAAACTGACTTTGATTGAAATGATCTAAGATTCCAAGCGTTTTAATGGCAGGAGTATAGATTACCAATGTATCTTCTTTATGAAGGGATGTAATTCTTTTGTCTATAAGATCTTCAAAAACAATATCAATCCCTTCTTTCATCAGATTTTGGGTAAGCTTGGTGTTGGTTTTATCGTAACCCAATACTTTTTTACCGGACGCATGGAAGTAACGTGCTAAAGCACTCATTCCGATACCTCCGATTCCAACGAAGTAAAAGTTTTGATATGTTTCTAAGTTCTTCATTATTTATTAAAAATTTTCATTTGTCATTGGCTGTGCCGAATCTGTGATTTCCGAGGACCAAGAAATCTCAATAATTGAGATTCTTCACTTCACTACGTTTCGTTCAGAATGACAAACCCTACATATTTATCTTATTATTTTAAATATCTCATCTACAATCTCTTTCGTGGCATTTGGCTTAGCAAAATACTCAAGATTGTCGGACATTTCTTTTCTCACATTTTCGTTTTCGCAGATTTCTGATAATGTATTCCAGAATTTCTCCTGCATTTCAGAGTCTTTTACCATTCTGGCAGCATTTTTTTCAACCAGGTTCATGGCATTTTTGGTTTGGTGGTCTTCTGCCGCAAATGGGAATGGCACCAATAATACCGGCTTTTGTGCTACTGCCAACTCTGAAATGGCAATGGCTCCGGCTCTTGAAACGATGATGTCTGCTGCAGAATAGGCCAATTCCATGTCTTTGATAAATTCACGGATCTGAATATTCCTGGTATCAATATTTTTCGTTTCTTCAATAATATCTTTATAATCAAGCTTTCCGGTCTGCCAGATCAGCTGATAATCTTTGTCTACAATTTGTTTTAAATGAGATTTCCAGGCATTATTTAATGTTCTGGAGCCTAAAGATCCACCTACCGATAAAATGGTAAGTTTATCCTTATTTAATCCCATTTTTTCTTTTGCCTGAGCAGTATCCTGCATCCCAGAAATAATAACAGAACGGATCGGATTTCCAAGAAATTTTATCTTTTCTGCTGGGAAGCCTGCTACTTTAGGGTAAGCTGTAAATATCGCTTTAGCTGCTTTACTTAAAATTTTATTGGTTACACCAGCATGAGCGTTCTGTTCTTGAATAAAGACCGGAACTCCCAATTTGGTAGCTTCATATAAAGCAGGTCCGCTTGCAAATCCTCCTGTTCCTATCGCAACATCCGGTTTAAATTCTTTGATGATGGCTTTTGATCTGTTTAAACTTTTCAAAATCTTGAAAGGGAGTCCTAAGTTGGACAACAGGTTTCCTCTGTCGATTCCGGCGATATCAATTCCTTCAATTTTGTATCCGGCTTGTGGAACTTTTTCCATTTCCATTTTTCCGTTGGCTCCAATGAACAAAAATTCTGCATCAGGAAATCTGCTCTTGATCTCATCAGCGATGGCGATGGCAGGGAAGATATGTCCTCCTGTTCCTCCGCCTGATAGTAATATTTTTAGTCTTTTGCTCATTGTTTAATATAATAGGACTGCGTCCGATTTTTTGTTAAATCGTCCCTTCGGGACTCTTTTAGGTTTATGCGATATCGTTTATTTCTGCTATGCTTTGTTTTTTGCCCATTCCTTCTTCATCGTAAATCTGAATTCTGGAGCTTATATTTAAGATAATTCCTAGCTGTAAATAGGTTACCAGCATCGAGGTTCCTCCATAACTGATCAGTGGTAATGGCTGTCCTGTTACCGGGATCAGATTCACAGCAACGGCAATATTGACCGATAACTGTATAAAAATCATTACCCCGAGACTGAGCACCAGCAACGATCCGAAGAAGGCTGGCATTTTACTCGCGATCATCACAATTCGTATCATCATAATCAGATAGAGACTGATCAAAAAGGCAGCTCCGATTACTCCGTATTCTTCTACGATAACCGCGAAGATAAAGTCGGAGGCGGATTGTGGAAGCATTTGCTTTAAGGCACTTTTTCCTGGTCCCATTCCTGTAATTCCACCGTGTACAATGGCGGCTTTGGCCTGCATTACCTGATAGTTCTTTGCTTTTACACTTTCATCATCTGTGTCTGCTGATTTTGCTTTGCTTGATGTAAATGTTTCAATACGGCTCATCCATGTGTGAACACGGTTTCCGCCAATCATATTGGTATTTAATGCAATCAACAGGAAGAATACAATGGCTACAAATGAGGCTGAAATAAAACCCGCAATGTATTTCCAGTGAAGCTGTCCGACAATCAAAACAATTACTGAAACCATCAGAATCATTAATGCGGTAGAACCGTTATCTTTTGCTACCAGTACAAAAACAAGAAGAATAGGTCCGAAAATATACATGATATTCTCTATTGGAAGCCTTTCTCTTGTGATCTTCTTGGTTAAGTATCTGCATAAATAGATAATCAACATCAGGAAGGCGAATGATGATGGCTGAAAGGAAATGGGGGTACCCGGAATTTTCAACCATCTGGAAGCACTGGCTCCATCAATGGTTTGGCCGGTAAACATGGTAACAATCAATAAAACGATCATCAGCCCCAGTAGAATACTGCTGAGCTTTCCGATGTATTCGTATTTTATAGTTCCTACAAGCCTCATAATGGCTAATCCAAGGAGTACAAAGAACATATGTTTGATAACGTGGCCTGTGGTGGTTCCGTTATTCACAATATATTCCAGGTTTGAACTTGCAGAGTAAACAGGGAAAATAGAGAAAATGGAGATCACAAGAATGACCATCCAAAGTACTTTATCGCCCTTTAGAAATTCAAATCTGGTTTCTGTATTCTGCTCGTCCATAATTAATGCTATTGGCTTCTGACTAATGGCCATTGGCTTTTAATACCTGCTCTTTAAACTGACGTCCTCTGTCTTCATAGCTTTTGAATAAATCAAAGCTTGCGCAGCATGGAGAAAGCAGAACGGTGTCTCCTTTTTTAGCCAGTGATTTTGATATTTTCACCGCTTCTTCCATACTTGAAGTATCATAGATAAATTCCTTTTTATCCTTGAAAAAATCTATAATTTTCTTATTATCAACACCAAGGCAAACAATTGCCTTTACTTTTCTTTTGACTAAATCTTCAATTTCAGTATAGTCATTCCCTTTATCTAATCCACCCACGATCCATACGGTTGGGGTTTTCATACTTTCTAAAGCATAGTAAGTGGCATTCACATTGGTTGCCTTACTGTCATTGATGTATTTTACACCGTCTGTTTCCGTTACGAATTCCAATCTGTGTTCTACGGCCTGGAATGTCATTAATGAATGTCTTATGCTTTCATTGTTGATCTTCAGTATTTTACCTGCAATTGATGCGGCTAAGCTATTGGCAACATTATGGTTTCCTAAAAGAGATAACTCTTCAACTTTCATTGAGAATTCATGTTTCATTTTTACCACAATCTGATCATCATTTACAAAACCTCCTTCAGGAAGTTGTTCCTTTGTGGAGAAAGGAATCATCTTCGCTTTTATTTCTAGCTTTTCAAGCAGGTTTTTGCTCATTTCATCATCTTTATTGTAGATGAAGAAGTTGTCATTTTCCTGATTTTCAGTGATTCTGAATTTTGCCAATGCATATTCTTCATAATTGTAATTGTACTGATCCAGGTGATCCTGAGATAAGTTCAACAATAAAGAGATGTAGGGTCTGAAGTTCTGAATGTCATCCAACTGGAAAGAGCTTACTTCCAGTACATAATATTCATGGTTTTCATCTGCAACCTGTTTTGCAAAGCTATAGCCTATGTTTCCTCCTAAACCTACGTTTAATCCGTCATTTTTCAGGATATAGTAGATCAGAGAAGTGGTGGTGGTTTTTCCGTTGCTTCCTGTGATAGCAATGATCTTAGCATCTGTAAATTCAGAAGCAAATTCAATTTCTGAAGAAAGTCTTATTCCTTTTTCATGAATTTTATGGATGATCTCTGCTTTTTTCGGAATTCCCGGGCTTTTTACGATCCAATCTGCATTTAGAATCCTTTCTTCGTTGTGGTCTCCTTCTTCAAATTCAATTTCATTTTCGGTAAGAAACTGCTTATAGTTATCTTTAATGGCTCCTTTGTCTGAAAGAAATACTTCCAGACCTTTCTTTTTAGCCAAATAAGCAGCTCCACATCCGCTTTCTCCTCCTCCTAAAACAACTATTTTCATATTATTTTGATTTAATGATTAAAAGATTTAATGATTAAAAAATTTTTCAATGTTTAAATCTTTCAATTTTTAAATTGATCTTATCTCATTTTTAAGGTGATCAGACAAACAATTGCCAATATTACTCCAATGATAATCATTCTGTTGACGATTTTACTCTCGTGAAATCCGTCTTTCTGATAGTGGTGGTGCAATGGTGACATTTTGAATAGTCTATTGTTTTGGGCATATTCCAACCCATATTTTTTCTTTCTGTATTTGAAAACGATTACCTGAAGCATCACAGACAGGTTTTCGATCAAAAATATTCCGCATAAAACGGGAATCAATAATTCTTTTCTTAAGATAATGGCTAAAACAGCAATCACACCTCCCAACATTAAACTTCCCGTATCTCCCATGAAAACCTGGGCAGGATAGGTGTTATACCAGAAAAAGCCAATTACGGCTCCTACCATTGCGACGGCGAAAATGGTGGTTTCTCCCATATTCGGAAGGAACATGATATTCAGATAGTCTGCAAAGATGATGTTCCCTGAAAGGTAGGCGAAGAGGGCAAGGGTAAGCAGTATAATAGCACTGGTCCCTGCGGCGAGGCCATCTATTCCGTCTGTGATATTAGCTCCATTGGAAACAGCTGTTACAATGAAGATAACAATAGGAATAAAGACAATCCATGCCCATTCGTGGGCATCTTTTTCATTCATCCAAAACAGGATTCCGCTATAATCAAACTCATTGTTCTTTGCAAAAGGTACTGTAGAAACTGTGATTTTCTCTGTAGGCATGAAATTTTGCTCTACGTTGTTTCGGTTCACCACTTTTGCATCCGCATATTTTCTTTTAACGGTGATGTCCGGGTGAAAATACATGGTAACTCCGACAATTAACCCTAGGCCAACCTGTCCGACAATTTTGAATTTACCACTAAGTCCGTCTTTATTTTTCTTTATTTTCTTTAGATAATCATCCAGGAATCCGATGGCTCCCATCCAAAACATTGAAACCAACAGCAAGACAATATATACGTTGGTAATTCTTGTAAACAATAATACGGGAATAATGGTTGCCAAAATGATGATAAGTCCTCCCATGGTAGGAGTCCCTTCTTTTTGCTTTTGGCCATCCAATCCAAGATCACGGACTAATTCACCCATTTGTTTTGTTCTCAGGTAATTAATCACTCTTTTTCCGTAGACAAGGGCAATAATTAAAGAGAACAATACAGCCATTCCGGCACGGAAGGAGATGTATTTCAACAATCCTAATCCCGGAACGTGAATTCCATGGTCTGTTAGATATTCGTATAGATAGTATAGCATGTTTCTGTTTTTTATTATTTAAAAATTTAATTTATTTAAAGATTTAAAGATTGGGTTTCTCAATATTTTCACTTAAATACTTAATAAAGTTTGATATGTTTGAAGAAATCTCTCTCGAAAGGGTAATGATTTCTTCTGCTTTATTTTCGTTACCTAATTTTAATCTTTTACTTACAATCAGCATGCTTCTTACTTCAGCACAGCTGCCTTTTGCAATTTTTAAATATCTAATAAATTGTCTGTTATTGTTATATTCCGAGCCTTCTGCAATATTGTTGCTAATTGAAAAACTCGCTCTTTTTATCTGGTTATTAAATTCAAATTCTTTTTCAAAACTTTGACTTTGAAGAAATGAATAAACTTTTGATATATACTGGGAAATTTTCAAAATTCTTTGTCATTATCAAATTATTAAATCTTTCAATGAATTCAATCTTTCAATTTACTTGGACATTAATTTCCAAAGTTCATTAATTACTTCTTTGTCATCAAAATGATGTTTCACACCATTTATCTCTTGATAATTTTCGTGACCTTTTCCGGCTACGAGAATGATATCTTTAGGTTCTGCAAACTTTATGGCCATTTTTATGGCTTCTTTTCTGTCTGGAATTGAAGTGTATTTGCTGAAGTTCTGAGGCTCAACACCTGCTTCAATTTCCTTGATAATTTGTCCCGGATCTTCTGTTCTAGGGTTATCTGAAGTGATGATTGCCAATGTTGATTTCTTAGTGGCAATATTTCCCATTTCAGGTCTTTTGGAGTGATCTCTGTCTCCTCCGCAACCGAAAACGGTGATTAATCTTTCATTTTTGGTTCTGATATCGTTGATACTGTCCAGAATGTTTTCTAAAGCATCCGGAGTGTGTGCATAGTCTACGATAAAGAAAATCCCACCATCTGATTTTAGGGTTTCAAATCTTCCGGAAACTCTTTTTAGCTTGCTGATAGCTTGTAGGATTTCGTCCTGTTCAAAACCAAGTTCTTCTGCAATTCCAAATACAAGCAATAGATTGTATACGTTGAATTTACCCGTCAGCGTTGTCCAGAATTCTTTTCCGTTGAAGTTTAGCAACATTCCGTTGAAATCCACTTCCAATAGTTTTCCGTGATAGTCTGCCATTGTTTTCAAAGCATAAGACTTCTTTTTAGCCTTTGTATTCTGAAGCATGACATTCCCATTTTTGTCATCTACATTGGTGATGGCAATGGCTGTATCTTCTAATTCATCAAAGAATCTTTTCTTTGTTTTTAAATATTCTTCAAATGTTTTGTGATAATCTAAATGATCATGGGTAATGTTTGTAAACCCGGCTATTTTAAAGTGTAGTCCCTCGATTCTGTTTTGAGCAATTCCGTGAGAACTTACTTCCATGAAAGCAAATTCACATCCTTTCTCAACTGCTTCAGCTAAGATTTTGTTGATGGTAATAACATCCGGAGTGGTATGAGTCGCTGGAATAATTTCTTCCCCGATTCTGATTTCAACGGTTGATAATAAAGCAGAATCATATCCTAAATTTCTGAAAATATCAAAAAGCAGGGTAGAAACAGAGGTTTTCCCGTTTGTTCCTGTAACTCCTATCAGTTTCAGTTTTCTGGATGGATTTCCGTAGAAGTTCGAAGCAAGGTGACCTAAAGCTTTAGCAGAATCTTTAACCTTGATATAGGTTACGTTTTCTGCCAGTGTTTCAGGAAATTCTTCACAAACAATCGTTGTTGCTCCTTTCTCAATAGAAGATGCAATGAATGAATGTCCATCCACAACTGTTCCTCTCATAGCGATGTAAAGAGCGTTTTCTGTAACCTTTCTGCTGTCGAACACCAGTTCGGATACTTCACGGTTGTTATCACCGTGGATTTCTATTACTGGGATTCTGTTTACTAATTCTGTTATTATCATTTTATATCAATAGGACTTTATCCTATTTGGGCTTAAGTCGTCCAGTTGGGACTCTGTTTTTTAATTCTGTAGAGATAAATATATTCTCTGGTTCTTACTAATGGTTGTGCCTTCTAATGGGAATTGTTCTTTTATTCGTCCAACTCCTTTAAAATCGACACGGTATCCTAAATTTTCCAATTGTGGGATGACGTTTTTACCGATCAATCCTACTACATTAGGCATTTGCTTATCATTGACTGCTACTTTTACATTAGGTTCCACCATTTTACTCAGGTTTACCTTTTTGTCCACGAGCATTTCTTTTTCAATGTTTTGTGGTGTTTTCAGGAAGGTTTTTCCTGCGATTTCTTTAAACACCGGTGCTGCTACTGGTCCTCCATAAAACCCAATTGATGTATTGGGTTCGCTTACCATCACATAACATGTATATTTTGGAGCATCAGCCGGATAGAATCCTGCAAATGATGCGCGATATTTCATTGGGCCAGGAAGCCAGTATTCAAATCTTGCGGTTCCTGTTTTTCCTGCCATTTTCAGGTTGGGAGTGAAGATGCTTCGTCCTGTTCCTTTTTCTACAGCCTTAGTTAATGCGCTGGTCATCATTTTGATGGCCTTTTCGGATGCCATTTTATTTACCATAACTTCAGGCTTTGCGCTGTACATTACCTTTCCGTCTTTCATGATCTTATCGATGAACAGTGGTTTAAGCATTTTACCTCCGTTGGCAACTCCATTATAGAAGCTTGTCAGCTGTAACAGGTTGATGTTTGAAGAGTATCCGTAAGAGATAGAGGCTAGTGTTGCCGCATTCCATCTTTTATTTTCCGGGGTTACGATCTTCGGTTTTGTGATTCCCGGAAGTTCGATGTCCATTTTGTCGAATAATTTCCAACGTTTCAGGTGATCAAGGAAAATTTGTGGTTTTTCAGCATAAAACTTTGTGATGAGTTTTGCTGTTCCTACGTTACTGGATTTTGCTAATACATCACTGATATCATAAGTTCCTCCGCCGTGACCATCAGAAATTCTTTGCTTGGCATACGTCCAAACTCCATTTCCTACATTTACCGTTGTGTTTTCATCGATGAATCCATCATCCATTGCTGCTAGCAGCGAAATGGTTTTGAAGGTGGATCCTGGCTCGATATTATCTTTTAACGCATAGTTGTAAGAGTCTTCGTATTCTCCTGATTCTGTTCTTCTTAAGTTAACCAAAGCACGTACTTTTCCGGTTTCCACTTCCATTACAATTACGGTTCCGTGTTTGGCTTCATAATGGACCAGTTGTTTCTCTAATGCAGAGTGTGCAATGTCTTGAATTCTAAGGTCTAAGGTTGTATAAACATCTTCTCCGTCGATAGGTTCCTGAACTTTCCAGAAGTCAATAGGTTTCCACTGGGAAGAGTTTATTCTTTGTTCTAATCTTTTTCCGTCAGTTCCTGTTAAATGTTTTGAAAAAGCTCCTTCTAATCCGGACTTAAGTTCTCCGTTATCCATACCGATAGTTCCGGCTCCGATTTCAGAAGTGGCAAGCTCTCTTTTGTAGTTTCTGTCTACAATGAAACCACCTTTGTTTTTACCTCTTTTGAAGATCGGGAAGTTTCTGATTCTATCGTACTGATCAAAATCAAGCCCTTTGACCAGGGTATAATATTGATTTTTCTTTTTCTTCTGTTCGTCAAATTTTTGTCTGAACTCTCCTCTGGATTTTCCGAACATTTTGCTCAGAGAATCCGTTAAAGCTCCGATGTTGTTGCTGTAAATCGTATCTTTCATCGTTTTGAAGTCAAGATAGATGTCATATCGCATTACGGTTGTGGCCAAAATAGAGCCATCGGAAGCGAATAAATTACCGCGGGCAGCTTTTAAAGTAGCTTCGCGATAGTTTTTGTTAATGTAATCATCTTTAATTTCCTGGACATTGGTATTCTGAAGGATGACAATCCTTGCCAAGAACATTACAAACACGCACAAAGCTACCACTGCAAAGAGGTAGCCCCATCGTAACGTTTTTTTACGTTTGTTGTCGTATTCATTTTGCTTTTGCATCTGTACTGTCCAGTTTTATTAGCAATTTATGAGGATGGTTTTCTAAGGTCATTAATGAGTCTCGTGCAACCTCTTTCCCCAGCTCTGATTCCATTTTCACCTTGATTAGCTTACTCTGGGCGTAAGCGTTTCTCGATTTATATTCTTCTGTTTCTTCCTTTAAGGCGTTTACAATTTTAATTTTTTTATTGACGAGATGGTTACTGTAAATCATAGCCATCATCAGGATAAACAACAAGAGAAAATACCTGTAATGTATTTTGATCTCATCACGATTCAGAAAGTTTCCTTTTATAATGTCTATAAAAGTGAGTCTTTTCTGGGGGCGATTTGTTGTTCTTTTTGCCACTTTAATTCAATCAATTTGCTTTCTGCGAACTTACCTTGTTATCAATTGTCAATCTTATTTTTAAAAATTCACTTTAGATAATCTACTGGTTCACTTTTACACTTTAATTCCTGTTCTCATTTTAGCACTTCTTGCTCTTGAGTTTTCTTCAATCTCCTTATTGTCAGGAATGATTGCTTTACTCTTCATCAATTCGAATGCCTTTTTATAATTTCCGTAGATATCTCTTTCCGGTTCTCCTTCGAACATTCCATTTTTCAGGAATCTTTTTACCAATCGGTCTTCTAAAGAATGGTAAGATATTACGACTAATCTTCCTTCTGGTTTTAAAACATTGAAAGCCTGTACCAGCATTTCTTTCAATACTTCAAGTTCCTGATTTACCTCTATTCTTACTGCCTGAAATAGCTGAGCATAGAATTTATTTACCTTATGAGGGGGAATGTAGCTGAAAAGCTTTTTCAAATCCTCTGTGGTATTTATACTTTTTGTTTTTCTATGATGAACAATTTCCCTTGCCAGCTTTCTTGCTTCTCTTAATTCTCCATAGTAATAAAAAATATCTGCAAGTTCTTCCTCGCCGTATTCATTGATTACTCTTTTAGCGTCAAGACTCTGCATGACGTTCATTCGCATGTCTAAAGGAGCATTGCTTCTTGTAGAAAATCCTCTGTCTGCTTCGTCAAACTGATGAGAAGAAACTCCCAAATCAGCCAAAACACCATCAACCTGAGGAATGCCATACATTAATAAAGAGTTTTCCAGAAATCTGAAATTCTGATTAACTAATGTAAATCTGGGATCATCAATTGTATTTTTAAGCGCATCCAGATCCTGATCGAAGCTGAACAGTTTTCCTTTGTCAGAAAGTCTGCTCAAAATCTCTCTTGAGTGGCCACCACCTCCAAAGGTGCAGTCCACATAGATTCCGTCAGGATTCGTCACCAAATCATCTACACTCTGCTTCAACAAAACGGGGTTATGATACATGCTTAATTGTGTTTTTTATTAAATAAAATCTTTAATAACTTCTACAGTTATTCTTCGTCAAAAGAGCCCATTACATCTTCGGCAAGGCTGGCAAAATCAGTTTCATTGGTGGAGATTACCTGTTCGTAGGCTTCTTTATCCCAAATTTCGAAAAGTTCTCCCGCGCTGGTGATTACTACTTCCTTCTGAAGATTTGAAAAAGTCATCAGGTCTTTGGAAATCTGTAATCTTCCGGCATTATCCAATTCTACTGTTTTTACTCCTGCCGTAAACATTCGTATGAAATCAGCATTCTTTTTTATGAATCTGTTCAGTTTATTAATTTTGCCCATCAGTTTATCCCACGCATTCATTGGATAGACTTCCAGACAAGGTTGGAACACAGATCTTTTGACTACAAATGCCTTGTCTTCGAAGTTTTCCATCTGTTTGATTAAAGATGAAGGAACTTTTAAGCGGCCTTTGTCGTCAATTTTACACTCATATGTCCCAATGAAATTTTTCATTTGGGACAAATTTATATAATAATTTCCAAAATTTCCCACTTTTTCCCACTTTTTGACTCAATGTTAATAAGTTTTATTAAAGATTGAGCTCTAAGAATGTAATTGGTTGATATGTAGAAGGTTGTTAAAACTGTTATTCAAGCCATAATAAAGCGGTTTTGAAAAAAAAAGTTAAAAAGGGGAATATTGTATTATTTTTATCTTAAATTAGGATAATCAAAATATTTTTGAGGTTTAATTTGTATTTTTGCAAGGCTTTATTAAGGCATTATATGATATTTAGTACAAAAAAAGAAAAGAAATATTCCTATGTAGAGGCTGGGGAAGGACATCCATTAGTGCTGCTGCACGGGTTAATGGGTGGTTTGAGTAATTTCGATAAAATGGTAGATTTTTTTTCGGACAGAGGATTCAAGGTATATGTTCCTCAGTTGCCCATCTATGATTTGCCAGTACTCAATACGAATCTTACCACTATCGCGAAATATATCATCAAGTTTATAGAAAGTCATATTTCAGGACCTGTTACCATTGTTGGAAACTCAATGGGAGGACATGTTGGGCTTATTTTGACTTTGGCAAGACCTGATCTGGTAAAAAATTTAGTTCTTACCGGGAGCTCAGGATTGTATGAAAGAACTTTTGGTGACAGTTTTCCAAGAAAGAATGACAGATCTTATATCAGAAAGAAAACAGAAGAGGTTTTTTATGACCCGAAAGTTGCTACTGAAGATCTTGTAGATGAAGTTTTTGCAGTGGTGAATGACAGAATGAAGGGAATAAAAACAGTAATGTTGGCCAGAAGTGCCATCAAACACAATATGCTGAATGACCTTCCTAAGATTACAACACCTACGTGTCTGATCTGGGGGAGACAGGACAATGTAACTCCTCCGGAAGTGGCTGAGGATATGCATAAGTTTATTCCTAATTCGGACCTGTTTTGGATAGATCATTGCGGTCATGCTGCCATGATGGAAAAGCCAGAAGAGTTCAATGAAATCCTATACAACTGGGTAAAAGATAAAGTTTAAAAACATAATAAATGACCATTAAGAGCTTTTCTTAATGGTTTATTTTTCTAAAATATATTTCAAAATGGTTATTAAGACAGCAACATTTGTAAAAAGTAGTGGAAAATGGCAGGATTGTCCTGAACCAAATCTTCCTGAATATGCTTTTATTGGAAGGTCCAATGTAGGAAAGTCTTCATTGATCAACGCTATGATGAATCATAAAGATTTAGCTAAAACATCACAGACTCCAGGAAAAACCCAGCTGATTAATCATTTTCTAGTTAATGAAAACTGGTATCTTACAGATTTACCGGGATATGGATATGCAAAGGTTTCAAAGGCTCTTCGAAAGGATTTTGAGAAGCTGATTACCAATTATATTCTGAACAGAAGAAATCTTGTAAACCTTTTTGTATTGGTAGATTCAAGACACGCTCCTCAGAAGATTGACCTGGAATTTATCCAATGGTGTGGAGAAAGTGGGGTGCCATTTTCAATCGTTTTTACCAAGTCGGATAAGTTAAAACCAAGCGAGGTTATTAAAAACTTTGAAAATTATAAATCGGAATTGCATAAAACATGGGAGGATCTTCCTGAATTATATATTACTTCAGCTGAAAAGAAAACAGGTGGTGATGAGATTCTGAAGTTCATAGACACCACGAATGACTTTTTAACTCAAAATAGTGTAAGCTTCGATGAGCAATAATACTCTCTGGAAAATAAAAACCTTTGATGAGTTTACAGTTCCTGAATTGTATGCCATATTGAAAGCTCGTATAGACGTTTTTGTTATTGAGCAAAACTGTCCTTATCCTGATTTGGACAATTATGATCAGAAAGCGGTTCATATCTGGGCGGAGGAAAACGGGGATGTATTGGCGTACTGCCGTATTTTCGATAAAGGAATAAAATATGATGAAACTTCTATTGGAAGGGTTCTTACAACGGAGAAAGGCAGAGGAAAAAGTTTAGGAAAGCTATTGATTAAATATGCTGTTGATACGATAGAAAACCGTTTTCATACTTCTGAAATCAGAATTTCAGCGCAGGATTATCTGTTGAGATTTTATGGTGATTTCGGATTTGAGGATACTGGAAAGAAGTATCTGGAGGATGATATTCCGCATACGGAAATGATTAGAAAATAAAATAAAGAAAGGTATCTCAGATGAGATACCTTTTTCAATGGTTATATGTTGAGTGTTTTTTTATTTAAAATTCATGGTTATTAGCTTCGTATTTTAATTGCATCCGGAACAATAAGATCTATCTACATATTGCTTACTGTTTCCTGAATAATAGTAGCAGCCTCCTCTTGAGCCAACGTACAATTGATTACCATTGTATGTGCATCCCCGGCTTCTGGAACTTGAAGAATAAGATCTTGGAGAAGAGTAGCTTGAATAGGAACTTGAAGGAGTATAGCGTGATCTAGACGATTTACTCTTTCTGCTGGTTTTAGTTTTTCCTTTTCCTGGCTTTTTGAAAAATTCTTTAGTTGAAGTTGTACTAACTGTAGATGCTGAAATATTGGCAGGGAATAATAATCCAAGTCCTAGAAGTCCTGTAAAAAGTAGTTTTTTCATAGTATTTGTTTTTTTTTAAATTAGTTTATTATCCTCGATGAATGATAGCTTCATTTAAAGCATTTACAATTTTTTGAATATAATTTCTGTCTTTTGAAACGATGCTATTGGCTTCTCCTGCATTTGTGCTTATTCGAACAGCGTATTCATTTTTAATAGAGAAAATTAACCAAACCCCTAAACCTAAAAGTATTACTCCTACCCAAAAAATATTTTTAGACAAAAGAAATGCTAGTCCTACAAATAGCATTAGAATCGCTTTTGTCTTACTTTTAATAATTTCAAAAATATGAACAGAAGAAATATTTCGCATTGCATATGTTTTTGATTGGGTTACAAATCTTGATTGTGTAACAATTACAGAACTATCTTTGTAAAATGTTGTTTCGGTTGGGTTTGAGGTTTCCATGGGGGTAATTTTTTTTTGGTGTTATTTGGTATGACAGACCTGAGAGCAATAATAACAACCATTTGATTGAGGATAGTCTTTTTTTGCTTCTTTTACAGCTTCTTTGCATGAAGAAAATGTACCTAGGTATTTTCTATTATCAAGGGTTGGTAGTCTATAACAGTTTTCATCATGAACTTCATGATCACCGTTGCTTTGTGCATTCTTGTTTACATAATACTTTTTCATGTATTTTATTTTTAGTTGGTTTAACATTCCAAAAATATAACCCTTTAAAATCCCATCCTTACGGGAATCCGTAAAAACAAAAATCTTCCGGTTTATCGGAAGGTTTACTTATTTATACTAATACTAATACTAATACTAATACGAGGTTATATAATTCCCCAATCTTTACAATGAGCAATCAATTGCTCATTATTAGATACATCTAGTGATTCTTTAAGATTGTTGAGAGATTTTTCAACACTGCTAAGACTGGATGGTTTGATATTATTTTCTTTCAAATAATCAGGGATATTTTTTTGAATCATACCTTTGGAAAGCAATGTGACTAGAATTTTATCAAACTTTGTGAAATCATAAGAATTTTTATTTTTTATTGATTCCTTAAGTTTTGCAGAAGTATATTTTTCATTATTATAGACTGCTTTTATTGCTTTTTTAAGCTCTTTAATATCATTTCTGCCTTTAGATACAAAACCATCTATTTTTTGTTCCTTAAAAAGAACATCTACAATTTCAGGTCTATTTTCTATTGAAAAGACAATTGTTTTAATTGTAGGCTGTTCAGACTTAACAGCAGCAATTAGCTCTCTTCCCGTAGTTAAATGCTGTTCTCTATAATCAGAATCAAATGATAAATCTGTAATAAGTAGATCATATGGGTTTTGATCTCTAAGCCCTTTTTTTATTTTCAACCAAGCATCATCACAGTAGTGGGCAGTTTCCATTGTAAGGATTTTTAACTCTTCAAGTATTTTTTGAACGGAAATATTGAAACTCTCAAAGTCTTCGGCTATTAGTACTTTTTTAAACATATTTTTATTTTTTGGCTGGAAATGAAAGATTTATCTTTAATCCCTTTTCTGTTTTTGTTTCAAAATTAATTGTTCCGTGTATAGAATTTATACGGGATTCCGTATTTTTCAAACCATTTTTAGGAGAATGTTCCTGAATTCCTACTCCGTTATCTGTATATGAAATATTGATAAGGTTATTTTCTCTTTCAAAATCAATAATAACACGATCGGCTTTACTGTGTTTTTTCATATTGGTCATTAATTCCTGAAGAATATAGAAAATCTCAATTTTGGTATTCCCTGATACTCCATTCCAGAATCCTTCTTCATTTCCAATGATAGGAACTTTAATAGTGTCAGAGGAATAAGACTTGAGCATTTGAGAGAGCTGTTTTGAAAAATCCTTTTCCAAAATAATATCCTGGTCTTCATAAGAAATGTCCCGGGAGATATGGTAAATGTTTTCTAATTTGTCAAGTAGCTCGTTTTTGTCAATATTTACAGTGTTTTCAACTTCTGACATGACATGATACACCTTATTGGCAACTTTATCATGGACCTTTTTTGAGTATTTAATTTCTGTATTTTTTACTTCGATCTCTTTTTCTTGCTGAAGCTTTTTTTGTCTTTTCTTATATAAAACTATACTAATAATTAATAGTGCAATAAGTAATGCTGAAAGTAGATACTGCCATAATATTTGAATTTCTTTTTCTGCTTTCTGTAATTTTAACGATTGATTTTCTAAATTCTTTTTTTCGACATCATACCTTATGGTTGCAAATTGATTTTTTGCTTTGTTTCGTGAAATTTGGACACTGTCATTTAGTTTCTGAAAATCATCAAAATAGGCTAAATTATTGTTGGGTGTAAGACTGATTATTTTTTGTAATGCCTGAAGCTGATCTTCAATACTGTTATTTTTCTTTGCAGTATTGAGCATTTGTTCAGCAAAATAAAGAGCTTTCTTTTTATCTGAATGAAGATAAAAGATGGATAAAGTAGCATAACTGGAATTTTCTCCGATACTGTTGTTTGCTCTTTTTCTAATTTCAAGAGCTTTATAAAATTCTGAGAGAGGATTATAATTTTTATTATCGAAATTCTTTGCTCTTGCTAAATTATTAATGACCATAGCATACTTCAAACTGTCTGTTGTGGGCAATGCAAGCTGTATGTTTTTGATGGCTGCTTTATAATCTTTTAAGGTTATTTGGGCTGTCCCAAGGTTATTTAAAATCATATACCTGTATTCCTTAGCAGATGTATATTGAAGAGCTTTTTGATAATATCTGATGCAATCCTCAAATTCATAAAGATAGGAAGAACAGATGGCCATGCTGTTATAATTTGAAGCAAACGTTTGACGGCTTATACTATCTTCTTTTTTTCCCAGATATCGATCTGCTTCAAGTGAGGTTTCAATGCTTCCATAGTAATCTCCTTTACTTTCCTGAAGGATTGCCATGTTTACGAGTGCTTTGGCCGCCCCCACAGAGTCTTTTGTGGCCAGATAAGCATTCTTTGCCAAGTTGAAATAATAGAATGAAGAGCCCGTAGTGTCGGTTTTAGCTTTTTCATAATACGTCTTGGCTATTCCATTTTCTGTATCGGCCTGTTTGTCGCTACATGAGAATAGTAGAATAGCAAGAGATATGATAAAGAGTTTTTTCATGGATTACTTTGTGGTATCCAAAATAAAAAAAAAGAACAGATTATACAATCTGTTCTTTCGTATTTATTAAGCCTACATGCCTGGAGGAGGAAGTTGGCCTGTATTGCCTCCTGTATTACCTCCGTTTCCGTGTCCATCACCCGTTTCAGTTTCAGGGTCTTCTTTGGCGCTTAGAGTTGTGATATTTGACTTTTGATTGTCATTATAGTGTGTTGTATTGACATTATTGGTAAATGCTAAAAGTAGCATCATAAAAAACTGGATCATTCCTTAAAAATTTTTTCGTTTGAAATTGTTTTTCTTCCTCCCGAGACATTTTGTCTCAGGCAGTACACAGTTAAAATTTCGAAGCGCTTCTAAATTTTTTGGGAAGTGAACCTTCAAAAACGGAGGAGAAACATCTGCTTCCCAACCCGGAGTTTTCCCTCCGTTTTATCTGGTGATTTTTGAAATCAGTTTTGTAAATTTGTTTTTGTAATGTTTTGTTTTTCACTGATCTCTGATGCAAAGATGCTACGGAAAAGGGGGCAAGGGTTAGAAAGATTCTGGAAAATTTTTGGAAATTTTTTTTGGAGAGATGTACGGAAAACCGTAATGTTTTTGAAGTAGGACTTCATAATTTTCAACACAATAACCATGAGTATGTCAAAATTTTTATCCGAAAAGAAAAAGTTATTAGAAGATGTTTATAAAAAAGCTTCAAATGAGGCCACAGAGACATCATTTAATGGAATTATTCAATATCTTGATCGAACTTTGAAAGACGAATTTGAACCGCTTAGTTATAAATCTTTTGAAAATTATTATAAAGCTATAGTAGAAAATGATGAAGATTATAATATAAAAACATCGACTTTGGATAATTTAAGTAGGTATTTAGGATATGAAACGTTTAAAGATTATCGATCTGAATGGAGAACAATGGAATACACTATTCAGCAGGCTATATCTAAAATTGTAATAACAATCATTAATAAACCTATTCTTGCGATGCCAGAGGTTTTAAAGCAAAATGGATTAGGTATAGCTGGAGCTTTTCTTGTTATAAGTGTTTTAATTGGAAATCATTATCCATTTGGAAGAGAAAAAGGTCGCCCTCAAGGTATTCTTGATGATAAAAAGTGTATGTTTTGGGATGATAGTGAATATAAGCTGGGGGATTGTGAAGATAAAAACCCTCAACGAAGTCTTATTCCTAAAGATACCGTTCAGCTAAAGTATTTTAAACGGATTACAAGAAAAGATACGCTTACTGTGGATAATGCCTTAGGTAGTACTTGGTACTCAAAGTTTAATGGGAATGTTGAGTTTTTTACTATGGATGGAGTAGATCCGGATACTGGACGTGAGCTGAGAGCTTCTACAGCATATATTATTGGGAAATATGCAGGGTATTAAACAATAAAAAAGCGGAATAGAGAATATTCCGCTTTTATGTATAGTCTTTATTTTTTTGGAGGAGGTGGAGTTTGTCCAGTTTCTCCTCCGGTATCTTCTATTGATCCGCTTGATTCGGATGCTGAAGATTGTATTATTAATGAATTACTTGGTACTACTACATGGGTTGTGCTATTAGGAAATGCAAAGCCAAATAGCATTAAAATAAATTGAATCATGTTTTATGGTTATAGTTGTTTTTAATTTCTATTCTGCATTCAGCATCCCCAACTCTCCAAAATATTTTTTAAACTTCTGGATTTTAGGTCCAACCACTGCACTACAATATGGTTGTGTAGGGTTTTCATTATAATACCCTTGATGGTATTGTTCTGCAGGCCAGAATTTTTCAAATGGAGCCAGCTCAGTTACGTAAGTTCCTGTCCATCTTCCTGATTCCTGAGATGCTTTGATGGCTTGTTCTGCTTTTTGTTTTTCAGTCTCATCTTTATAATAAATAACTGAACGGTATTGTGTTCCAATGTCATTTCCCTGTCTGTTAAGCTGAGTAGGATCGTGTAGGAAGAAGAAAACATCCATAAGTTGTTCATAAGAAATTATGGATGGATTATAAGTGATTTGTACTACCTCTGCATGACCTGTTTCTCCGGTACACACTTCCTGGTAGGTTGGGTTTTCTTTATGACCACCGGAATACCCTGATATAGCAGCTTCAACACCTTTTAATAAGTTGAAGCAACTTTCTACACACCAGAAGCATCCACCACCGAAAACGATGGTTTCTAAATTATTGTTATCCATTTTTTGGTAATTATTATTGTTTAATGGCATTTTTTTAATCTTAAAGACCACGGAAAATGCTAATCAAAAGTAAGAAAAACTTCATGGATTTTGATACGAATCTCATGAATTGTTTTCATAGATAATGCTAATGATAAAGAGAATGGCTGGGCTGTATAGAATATTTATTTTTTTGCAACGAATGCATTAATAAACTTATTCGTGAATTCGTTGTAAAATAAAAAAGCGATCTCACATTGAGATCGCTTTAAATATTATAAGTGTATTAGTTATTTTTCCCAAACCAAAGCACTTGCTCCCAAAATAGCAGCATCGGCTTCATCCAGTTCACTGAATACTAATTTTACTTTATTTCTGAAGATCGGAAGAAGGTTCCTTTCCATATGAAGTTTAGCAGGCTTTAAGATAAAATCTCCGGCTTTGATCACTCCACCGAATAGCAAAATAGCTTGAGGTGAAGAGAACATCACAAAATTGGCTAACGCTTCCCCCAACTTTTGCCCAGTATATCTGAAAACTTCAATAGCAATCGGGTCTTCTTTCATCGCACATTCATATACGGTTTTAGAATTGATCTCGTCTTCAGGATATTGGTTCAGCATAGATTCCGGGAATTCGGCTCTCATTTTCTTAGCCGTGATGGTAATTCCTGTTGCTGAAGCATAAGCTTCCAGGCTTCCTTCAGATCCTGTACTCCAATGCTTTCTTCCGCCTGGTTTTACAATAGTGTGTCCCAATTCTCCAGCAAAACCGTCATGGCCATAGATTAGATTTCCGTTGGCGATAATTCCGCTTCCTACTCCTGTTCCCAGGGTAATCATGATAAAATCCTTCATGCCGCGTGCTGCCCCGAAAAGCATTTCCCCCAAAGCTGCTGCATTGGCATCATTGGTTACTGTACATGGCAAATTGAATTTTGCGGTCATCAGTTCAGCAAAAGGAATTACTCCTTTCCATGGCAGATTGGGTGCTAATTCTATTGTTCCTTTATAATAGTTGGCGTTGGGAGCCCCTACACCAATTCCGTCGAAGTGCTTTTCAGCACCATGTTTTTCCATTAAAGGGCGTACATGTTCATATAAAGCATCGATAAAATCTTCTACTTTATCATAGGCATCGGTTTTAAGGTTTCCTTTATCCAGAACTTCTCCACGGTGGTTTACAATTCCGAATTTGGTATTGGTTCCGCCGATGTCAACTCCAAGGGCAACCTGTTTTGATAAATCTATTAATGACATTTCTATTATTAAATTCTAAGGGCTAAAATTATAAAAAAGATTGTATTAATAGCTTATTAACCTTGTATTATTTAAAAGATTAAGCTTTTTTTACCGGTTTTTTCTTTCTTCGACCCCACCAGATCATAAAACCTGTTACAGGAAGAGAAGCGCAGATAAGACTTACAATAAAAGCAATAATCTTTGTAGGAAGCCCTAAAATAGCCCCTACGTGGATATCGTAATTGGCGCCTACTACCTTTTCTCCAAAGTTTTTATCTTTTGGATCATGAGTATGCAGCAATTCTCCTGAGTTTTCGTCAAAAATAAGACTGCTGCTTTTGTGATATGAATAGGTAAGGTGTTTTACATAGACCTCAAAATTAGGGTGCTCATGATCATCCATATGCTCATGTCCAAGATCGATAGCAAAACCATAAGATTCAGGGTATTTTTCTTTAACTGTATTGATAATTTTATCCAGAGTATTTTCAGTTCTTAGTTCAATTGGAGCTTTTGTTTTGATATGCGAGAAATCAGGATATTGGGTTTCCCCTCCGGAAAATATCACATAAATCATCGCCTGAACTACAAAGAATGCGTAAAACAACCCGGTAATCGAAAAGATAAGGGCAAAGATTGAAGCATAAAAGCCCAATACGTTATGAAGATCGTAGTTCTTTCTTTTCCAGCTTTTAATATTCTTCCATTTAAAAGAAAAACGTTGTTTTCTTGCTGCTTTATTTTTAGGCCACCATAAAACGATTCCTGTAATGAGCATAATGATAAAGATAATCACAGGTATTCCCACTACATAAGTTCCCCAATCCTGTTTCAGAAGGTAGCTCCAGTGGATCATTTTGACAATATTGAAGAATCCGTTCTTTTCATCATATACTCTCAGTACTTTTCCCGTGTATGGGTTTACATAGGCCTGCTTATAGATCGGAAATTCATCAAAATAATTCCAGGCATCCGTATTATGCTCATACCAGAAGAACATATAGGACATTTTCTTATCCATAGGAATATTGACCCAATGGATTGGGTATTTTTCTTTTACCTGCTCGGCAACAGCCTTTTCCATAACACGGATGGGAAGAATCTGTTTTTGATCAATATTCTGTTCATTGTGGTAGATCACATCCTTTCGGGTGTAGTTTTCCACCTCATCCTTAAACACATATAATGCTCCGGTAATAGAGATAATAAAGATTAAAAATCCAATGACGAGCCCAAACCATAAATGGAGCTTAGCAGACCATTTCTTAAAAAATCCAGGTTGTTTCTTCTTATGGTGATGATTTTTCTTCATATAATCGTTAAAGTTCTGCAAAGATAAACTTTACTTTTTATTTAGATTAATTAAAATTTATATTCAATAATGAAAGTTCCTCTCATCCCCAGCGCATTAACGAATTCACTGTCTCTTGCTGTCCACCACGCGATAGCAGGTTGGTATTTTTTATTGAATATGTTCTCGATACCTAAAGATAGCTTCCAGTTGCGGTTGACTTCATAGCTTGACTTGAAATTGAAAACCGTATATTCCGGGACATACCCTTCTCCATAAGAATATAATCCGGTTTTGATATTTGGAGTAAATCTGTTTTGAGTAAATGAATGAAGCATATCCAACCCTACAGATAATGCAGGAACAGGTTTTGCCTGAATGTAGGCAAGCACCTTAGGTGCTGAGATTCTACTGTTGTTGATCTTGGTGGAATAATCTCCGTCATCTTTTACAGAGGTAATTCCTTCCATCCAGCTGTAGCTTCCACCAAACTGGATCCATTTTGTTGGGGTAAAGTGTAAAAATCCTTCCACTCCATATACTATTTCCGGTGACCTCTGGATCATCAGAGCTCTGTCAGGACTCTGTACGAATGAGGCTCCCAGTTTTGAAGTACTTACATAAGAAGTCAACTCATAATTAAGCCAGCTGGAAAGCTGTCCTGTGGCTCCCAGTTCGTAATTGTTGACAATAATGGGTTTTGTTTCAAGACTTTTAATGGTTTCTGACGTTGAGGTTCTTAAGATTCTTCCCAATTCATTGATAGAGTAGGCCTGTGAAAAACTTGCAAAAAGATTGATATAAGGTTCAATATTGTAACGGATTCCAATATTTCCTACTAAAGCATTATAGTTAAGTTTTCCTCCTTCCACAGGAATACTCTTGGTAAATGTTCCGTCACTTTTAATTACAGAAAGGGTATTAAAGTCATCTACATTCACTTTGATGTTTTCATAACGAAGTCCCGCCTTGATGGTCAATTTTTTTAACAGGTCAACTTTTGCCAATAAGAAAGGCGCGATATTGGTCATGCTCATATTGGGAGTCCAGAATCTGCCATCTTCCAGTTTTTGTACGGTTTGATCGTTCAGAATATCCACTCCATAGATGATTTCTCCCTGAGAATTCGCAGAATTCCAAAGCTGGGTATCAAAATTGAATCGGGCACCTGCTTTTTTAGAAAGAACGTTAGACTGACCACCATTGAAAAAGGTATCACTGTATCCGTAAACTGTTTTAAAATCCTGATAATAAAGATTTACGTTTAATGCAGTTCCTGCAAACAGGTTCTTATTATCATAACTTACCCTGATATTATGGTTTTTTGGTGTTCCCTGAGGAGTTGTTTCCAATCCTTTTCCCAATCCTTCACCAATCGTAGGCTTCGTACCATACTTTCCTGTACTTAGACCCAGATTAAGATCTGATCTTGAGGAATAGCCAATATAAGATGCTTCAATTCTTTGATTATCATTAATGTTATAGCCCAGTTTCAACAAACCATTGTAATTGTCCATTTTCGCAGTACTGTAAGTAGGGCTTAGGAAAACGCCGTCAGCGTCTTTCATATAGCCTGTTCTTTCATATGCTAATGAAAGGGTGTAATCAAATCTGTTCATCTTACCGGATAAAAGCTGGCTGGCTCTTACTCCTAATGTTCCTCCGTAAGGTTGTCCGGTAAAACCAATCTGTGATATTCCGGAAATCTTTTGATCTGTTTTATTTCTTTTTGTGATATAATTGATAATCCCTCCGTCAGCACCATTTCCGTAGATTGATGATGCTCCTTTAATAACCTCCACTCTTTCAATGGCTGAAGGATCTATGGATCTCAGATCTCTTGCACCGTTTCGTAATGGAGTAGACTGTGGAATTCCGTCAATCAATACTAATACCTGACGGCCTCTTAAGGTCTGTCCGGTGTTTGAAGTCTGCCCGGAATTGGTTCCTAAACTGGGAACGGTGTATTGCAGGATGCTTGTAATATCAGAATTAACCGTCAATTGAGACTGAATCTGCTTTTCTCCCACTACTGTGATTGAACTGGGAACCTCTTTAATGTTCTCCTTTTTTCTGGAAGCCGTCATCACAACCTCATCCACATTTTGGGTTTGTAAAGTATCTTTTACCTGGCCAAAAACCATTATAGTTCCCAGACTGGCAGCTGATAAAATTGCTTTTTTCATTATATTTTCTTTCCTTGTTTCTTTCTTTTTCCCCACCAGACCAAAAATCCGGTAACAGGGAGTGAGGTGCAGATAAGTCCTGCGATAAACCAGATGATTTTTCCAAACAATCCGAAATAAGATCCGGTGTGGACATCATAATTGGCATTCGCATATTTTTCTGCGGCTTTGAGTTTGTGATGAGGTTTATTGGCTAGTAGTTTTCCTGAATATTTATCGAAAGTAAGCAGGTTTCTTTCACTGAATCTTCCATCCTGGCCGTATACTGTGACCGGAAGGTTTTTGAGCTCCTTTCCTTTTTTATTTTTTCCATTTAAAGTAATTCTGAAACTGGATGATCCTGCGTATAGTTTTTCTGTCTGGAATGCTGCGATATCAAAAACTGCATCTCTCTTTACCATCAGAGAATCCGGGGATTTGACTTCCTTTTCTTTTGGAGGTTCCCAATAACCGGATAAGGTAAGATTAAAAGTGTTTTTTACATAAGGATAGGCAAAGTAAATCCCTGTTACACTCATTATTAAGGCAATAAATGAGGCATAGAACCCTAATACATTATGAAGATCATAATTTTTGCGTTTCCAGTTTTTTACATTTTCCCAGTTGAACCAGAACCTTCCTTTTCTTGCATTTTTATTTTTCGGCCACCATAGAATAATTCCGGTGATCAGCATAATAATAAATAATACCGTTGGAATTCCCGTTACATAAGGTCCCCATTCTGAATTCAGTAAAAGTCCCCAATGGATATACTTCAGAATATTAAATACATCATACTTTTCATTGTAAACAGCAAGAATTTCTCCGGTATACTGGTTGACATACACCTGTTTATTGATGAGAACCTGTTGAAAATAGTTCCATCCTTTCTTACTCTTATCATAGTATAAAAAACGATAGGATTTACTTTTGTCCAAAGGGATTTCAACTGAGCTCACAGGATATTTCTCGTTAAGCTCCAGACTTACTTTTTCACGAAGAATTTCGATGGATAAGGGTTTTTTATTGATTTCATTCTGTTTTACATAGATGGCTTCTTTACGAAGGCTATCTTGTACTTCATCTTTAAAAACGTACAAAGTCCCTGTAAGAGAGACTATGAACACAATGATACCAACTGACAAACCAAACCACAAATGCAGTTTGGCAGACCATTTCTTCTTTGGAGAAATTTTCTTTTTATGGTGTTGCTTTTTTCTCATAGCGAAAAGTTAGCCCCCAAGAGGGCTAACTTTTATTTTTTAGAATTTATATCCGATTGATAATCTCCAGTTACGTGGCGCATTGTAGATCCACGCATATTCACCAAGATCTCCTCTGTATCCACTGTAAAGTGCTCTGTTAAGAACATTGTTCAGCATTAAATTAACATCGAATTTTTTGGCAACATAAGAAATTCCGAAGTTGGTGTCAAAATAATCCGGAAGACTTTGGTCTTTTTTAGCATTTACTCCATACCAAGACTGTCTTCCACCCTGATATTGATATCCTGCTGAGATTCCGAAACCTTTCATCATACCATTTTCAAATCTGTAATTGATCCATGTATTTTGAACATTTTTGGCATTTCCCGGAGACTGAATTCCAATGTTGGCAGGTTCACTATCTTTAATTGTTTTAGCATCAGTATAAGCATAATTGATGATAATGTTCAACCCTTTGATAATTTCTCCTTTGATATCAGATTCAAAACCTCTTGCTCTTTGCTCCCCGGTAGCAACCTGAAATGGATTTCCACCATTTTCTGCTATAGGTCCGGACACAAGTATGTTTTTCCTTCTGATTTCATATACGGAGAAAGTAGAGTTCCATTTTCCGCCAAACCAGTCTTTTTTTAAACCAAATTCAATATTTTGACCTTTGAAAGGATCTGTAATCTTTGTATTATTAATCCCTGTTGCGGATTGTGGCACAAAGGTTTTATCATAAATTCCGTAAGCAGAGAAGTTTTCATTAATAGAATAGCTCATTCCAACTCTTGGTGTAAACTCACCAGCTGTATCGGGTACGATAGGAGTGCCTGGGCTTAGGTTAGGATAAGCAGAATAAGTTTTTCCACTTGTATATCTTCCTGCTAAGGTTAATCTTAACTTATTATCAAACATTTCAATCTGATCCTGAGCATAATAAGATGTATATTTTACTCCCTGATCATTATAAAAAGGAGCAGAGGTGTTTAACGTATAAAAGTCAGAAGAAGGTAGCCTGGTAGGATCTACTCCATAATTCACATTATAAATATCAATAGGAAATTGTAAGGTTTCTTTACCATCTACAATTTTTGAATAGGAAGAAAAGTCTGCTTCGTATCTTCTATCTCCATAATCGAATCCAGCAATAATTTTATGAACAATGTTTCCAGTATTAAGCGTTCCTCTTACATAGGTCTGGAAAATGTGGTTTTTTCCTTTTGCCTGCCAGTTGCTTAATGTTCTATTTAAAATATTTTTATTAGCTGGGTCAAAAGTTCCCCACCATGAGCCTCCGTCATAGTTCAAGTCCATATAAGCATATTGTGTGCTCCAAACCCAATCTTTGAAAAGTTTCTGGTCTAAGCTCAAGAATAAACTTTGATCTTTAACTTCAGTTTGCTTGAAATTGGGATCATTAAAGTTGGTATGTACATTCAGTGAAGCATATCCGTCATTAGACATCAGATAAGCTCCGGGCTGATTGAATTTTAAATACTGATAATTGTATTGTGCTGTAAATGTAGTTGTCTTTGTAGGTCTGAAAGTAATAGATGGAGCAACAATGATTTTGCTTGTTTTATCGTTTTCGACCCATGATTTGTTGGAACTTCCCATTAAGTTAATTCGGTAGTCTAAAACTCCGTCTTTCACAAGAACTCCATCCAGATCTGCTTCACCTCTGAAAAGATTATAGCTTCCCGTAGTGAAACGTACACTGTTTGCAAATTTTCCTGTTGGCTTTTTAGTTACTACATTATAGAACCCTGCAGGATCTCCCATAGAACCCATAAATCCGGCAGGACCTTTTACAAACTCTATTCTATCAATAATGGATGCATCAGGATTGATAGGACCCCATGTAGAAGAAACATTCATTCCATTCATGAACGTGGCAATACTGGCTCCTCTCATATAAACATTGGAATACACGTTATCCCAGTGTTCTACTTTTCTTGCTCCACTTACATTACGGACAATTCCTTCAGACATATTCAATGTGATCTGATCAGAAAGAACTTGTGAACTTACTGATTGTACGTTTTGAGGAAGTTCAAGAATTGGTGTCTGAATTCTTAATGAACCTGAAACTTCGTTTAGTTTGTACTTTTGGTAATACCTTCCATTAACAATTACTTCTTCAATATCGTTGGATTTGATGGTGTCTTTTTTTTCCTGTGCAAAACTTAACATTGATGTTAATAATGCAGCTCCTATTGTTATTCTTTTCATTGTTTTTAAGGGAATAATTATTCTAAAAGTTTAAAATTTATAAGTGAAGCTTCCCAATACGTTGGCAAGGGCCTGAGCATTGGCTGTTGTATATCCGCTCCAATAATGTTCGTTCGTAAAGTTGTCTACTTTTACCCCGATTCTGAATTTTTTAGTATCGTAAAATGCATTGGCATTCAGTACCAGATATTTTGGAAGGATGAACGTACCCATGGTTGTAGAGTTCACAATCTTGTTGTCACTGGCATAGTTTCCTCCAACTCCGAAACCAAGTCCTTTTAATTTTCCGTCAAGGAATTGGTAGCTTGCATTGAAATTAACCAACCATGGAGATGAAGCAGTAGCTGGTCTTCTTCCGATTACTGTGTTATCAGCTTCTGTGTACTTCATATCATTATAGCTTACTCCGGCAATCACGGAGAATCCTTTGATCAGATAAGCGTTTGCTTCCAATTCTACTCCCTGGCTTCTTAATAAACCAGCTTGGTTTTGTACAGCCTGTCCTGTTCCTGTCATTTCACCCGTATTAAGAAGGGTATTTTTCACCTGAATATTATAGTAGCTCAAGGTTGTTGTAATTCTTCCTTTGATAAGATTTGTTTTGATACCACCTTCAAACTGATTGGCTCTTTCAGGAGTTGAAAGTGTTACATTTCCAGCCTTGTCTGAAGTATAATATCCATTTACAGTAAAGCTGTTTTGATAATTTCCAAATACGGATAATTTTTCTGGAAGAATTTGGTAAACAACTCCAAATTTTGGAGACCATGCTCCCTGCTTATATTCGGCTGTTTTATTTTGCCCTACCTGGCCTCCTCTGTAGTTATTTGTTTCATATCGTACTGAAGTAAGAATGTTAAGACCGGCTACTGGTGTAATAACGTTAGAAATATAGCCACTATAGGTATCTTTTTTACCAGAGCTTATATAGGTGTTATTTTTTTCAAAATCAGGCTGATTTCTCAGATTATCATACATTGCTCCTAATGTCTGCCCGTTCATATTAGTATAGTCTGTACCTGTGAACGGAACCCAGTCAAAGTTGGTAAACATAAAGTATTGATTGTCATTTAATCTCATATAGTCAAAACCAGCTACAGTTCTATTTCTGACACTTCCTATATTAAAATCAAAATTGAAATTCTGCTGAATCTGGAAATAAGTTCTTTTGCTGTCTTTGGTTGACTGATCAGCTCTTACAACTCCTAATTCTGTATCACTTGCATTTCCTGTAACCATTCCTTTCGGAGCAAAATAGAAATAAGGGTTAAATCCATCAGAATAAGAATAAGCCGTACTTACATTCGTAGAGGATTTAATATGCTCATTAATTTTATAGTTAACCTGTCCAAAGAAATTTCTGGCCTTACCTATAGTTTTAAGACCTTCTCCTGTGTAAGATTGTTTATAATTATAACCTAGCTTTTCCAGTTTGTCCATGCTATCTGCACCAAGCTGTGCACTTGGCACATAAAAGAAGAAAGCTGTCTCAGGATACGAGTTGGTTTCAAACATTTCCAATTCAGCATTGATCTCTAAGTTATCCGTAGGACGATAAGTAATGGATGGAGTAAATGCATAGAAAGAATTCTTCGCATTGGTTCTCTGGAAAGTTCCCTGGTTAGTATAAGCTGTATTTAATCTGAATAATAATTTTTTATCTTGTGTAAGAGGAGTGTTTACGTCTGCCTGTACTCTATAAAAATTATAACTTCCTCCTGCTAGAGAAACAGCACCAGCAAAAGTTTCAAAAGGTTTTTTGGTAACTCTGTTTACAACTCCCCCATAAGAAGTTACATTACTTCCGAATAATGTAGCAGAAGGACCTTTCAATACTTCAATTCTTTCCACATTAATGGCATCCATAGACGTTGTAATAGGAGCAACCATTCCGTTTCTTATAGAATTTCCTGCTACGAAACCTCTTAGATTTAGATAGACTCCTCCGTCTCCCGCTCTGTTTGTTGCGCTCCACATCTTTTGTGCACCGGCAACATTCCTGAATGCATCATCTACTGTAAATAACAATTGATTTTCCAGTACTCCTTTGTCTATTGAAGAATATACTTGCGGATCTTCTATCGCTTTTAAAGGCATTTTGTTGGAATATTCACTGTCTTTTTTCACATAAGTGCTGATGATTACTTCATCAATGCTTTTAGTTTTTAGAGTGTCTTTCTGTTGCGCAAGAACTACTACACTTGAAAGTATGGATGCACTCAGTATTATCTTTTTCATTGGAATAGGATTATTTATAATAGTGTTTTATAATCAAAAATAAAGGGATAGAAAGTGTCAGCCACCCTAGTACATCCCATAAACCATCACCCAGTAATGCTGCGATTAATCCGAATAGGGATATGAAAGCAAGTAGGATAGGCATTCCCCAAAGTTTTAGAAAGTTATTTTTCATCTTCCTGTATTTTTGGGCGTCATTAATTTCATTTGTTGTTTTTCAGACTTTCTTCTGGCAATCCATAAATAAAGACCCGTGATGAGGACAAGAATTGTAAAAACATCAAAAACGGTCCATACAATCTTTAGTATCATGCCTCCATAATTTCCAAAATGTAGAGGCTCAGAAATAAAAAGTGCATTAACATACCATGGCATATCCCTGGAATCTGTTACAGTTCCGGTTTTGGCATCTATTAGCACAGGTTTTAAAAGTTTTGAAGTAAGTTCAGTATTTCCACGCATAAAAACTGCGTAATGGTGTTTACTTGTGAAATCAGTGCCTGGGTAAGCAATTATAGATACTTTCATATCTTTAATCGTATTTTCTGCTGCTTTCTTAGCATCTTCCAATGAACTGAAATGTCCGGTCAATGGCTTCTGATTCTTATAAGGAGCGGTCATTTCTGCTAGCTGGCCTTGCTGCCATAGACCAACAATTACATCAGAAAGAGTATTGATTACCCCTGTAAATCCTACGACAACCATCCACGCAGTAATGGCAATTCCCAATAAGTTATGAGTATCCAGCCATTTAAGTCTCTTGGATTTATTTTTACGGACCATTCCAAAGTCGTACTTTTTCATAATAGGCCCATAAAGAACGATTCCTGAAACAATGGATATCATGAAAAGTATTCCCATTAATCCTAAAAAAAGTTTCCCCGGTATACCGAGAAACATATCTGTATGGAGTTTTAAAATGATATTCATTAAACCGTCTGTTCTGGGAGCTCCTAAAACTTCGCCGGTATATTCATTCAAAACTAAATATTTACTTTTTTCATATGGAGCGTTAGGTTGATCAACAATATCAAAAAGGACTTTGTTTTTTTCATTTTCATCCCAGAAAACAAATCTTGCCTTCTCTCCCGGATATCTGGACTCAGCAATTTTTACAAGTTTATCTAAGCTCAGTTTTTCATGATTTTGAGCTAAGGCTTCTTTGTTGTCTTCCAAAAGATGTTCAATTTCTTCGTGAAAGATCAACGGTAAACCTGTTACACAGAGATACAGTAGAAAAACGGTACAGATAAGGCTTGTCCATTTATGCCAATTAAACCAGCGTTTAGCAGTTTTTAGCTTCATGAAGCAGTCAATATTTTTTGCAAATATATTGTTTTTAACTATTCTAAATAAATAATAAGATTGATATTTATCATACAATTATTATACAATCAATAACAAAAAACCGCTCTAGCCAATGCCAGAGCGGTTTTTTAATAATATTGTTAATTATTTCTTATGCAGGAATTTCTCCTTTGTATAAGAAAGAAATAATCTCTTTGTTTAATTTTTCCATCATTTCACTGAATAGGTGGAAAGATTCTTGTTTGTAAATTACAAGTGGATCTTTCTGTTCATACACAGCTCCCTGAGAAGATCTTCTTAAGTCATCCATTTCACGAAGGTGAAGCTTCCAGTTTTCATCAATAATAGATAAAGTAATGTTCTTTTCAAAATCATTGATTAAGCTTTCACACTGAGTATCATAAGCTTCCTTAAGATCTGCCACGATAGTCATCGTTTTGTGTCCGTCTGTGAAAGGAACCTGAATCATCTTAAACATTGAACCTTGGTTTTGGTATACATTCTCAATGATAGGGAATGATTTTTCCTTCAATAGGTTCAGCTTCATTTGATAATCTTCCTGAGCAGCTTTGAATAGGATGTTCGTTAGATCCTGAATGGTTTTATTATTAAAATCATTTTGAGAAACCGGAGATTCCATTGTAAATGTTTTAATGATTTCGTATTCAAAATCTTTATAATTTCCTGTAGCTTTTCCTTTCGCAACGATAGAGTTGGCTACATCGAAAATCATGTTCGTGATATCATATTTCAAGTGATCTCCGAATAGAGCGTTCTTTCTTCTCTTGTAGATAACGTCACGTTGTTTGTTCATTACGTCATCATACTCAAGAAGTCTCTTTCTTGTTCCGAAGTTGTTCTCTTCTACTTTTTTCTGAGCTCTTTCAATAGACTTGCTGATCATAGAATGCTGAATCACTTCACCTTCTTTATGACCCATTCTGTCCATCATTTTAGCGATTCTTTCAGAACCGAATAGACGCATTAAGTTGTCTTCAAGAGATACATAGAACTGGGAACTTCCCGGATCTCCCTGACGACCAGCTCTACCTCTTAACTGTCTGTCAACACGTCTTGAATCGTGTCTTTCAGTACCAATAATAGCCAGACCTCCTGCATCTTTTACTTCTTTAGATAATTTAATATCCGTACCACGTCCTGCCATGTTCGTTGCAATGGTTACAACTCCCGGCTGTCCAGCTCCTGCAACAATCTCTGCTTCTTTTTTGTGAAGCTTAGCGTTCAATACCTGGTGTGGAATTTTTCTTAACTGAAGTGCTTTTGAAAGCAACTGAGAAATTTCAACAGAAGTTGTACCTACCAGTACAGGTCTTTTATGTGCCGTTAATTTTTCAATTTCTTCAATTACAGCGTTATATTTTTCTCTGTTAGTTTTGAAAACTAAATCTTGTCTGTCATGTCTTAATATAGGACGGTTGGTTGGAATAACCACAACATCTAATTTGTAGATCTCCCAAAGCTCACCAGCCTCTGTTTCAGCAGTACCTGTCATCCCCGCAAGTTTGTTGTACATACGGAAATAGTTCTGAAGCGTAATGGTTGCAAAAGTTTGAGTAGCTGCCTCAATTTTCACATTTTCTTTCGCTTCAATTGCCTGGTGAAGACCATCAGAATAACGTCTTCCTTCCATGATACGGCCTGTCTGCTCGTCAACGATTTTTACTTCACCATCAATGACTACATATTCATCATCTTTTTCAAATAATGTATACGCCTTCAATAGCTGGCTCATCGTGTGAACTCTTTCAGATTTTTCAGCAAAATCACCGAAAAGTTTTTCTTTAGCTTCGAATTCCTCTTCTTTAGATAAGTTTTTAGCCTCTACTTCAGCAATTTCAGTTCCGATATCCGGAAGTACGAAGAAGTTTGGATCAGAGTTCCCTTGAGACATGTATTCAACACCTTTGTCTGTAAGGTCTACCTGATTGTTCTTTTCCTCGATAACGAAATAAAGATCTTTATCTACGATCGGCATGTCACGGTTATTGTCCTGCATGTATTGTGCCTCAACTTTCTGAAGCAATGCTCTGTTTCCGCTTTCCGATAAGAATTTGATTAATTGTCTGTTTTTAGGAAGACCTCTGTATGCCTGAAGCAATTTGAATCCTCCTTCTTTTGTGTTTCCTGCCGCAATTAATTTTTTCGCTTCATTGAAGATGGCAGAAACTGTTTTTTTCTGAACTTCAACGATTCTGTCGATAGAAGGCTTAAGAACATCAAATTCCTGTCTGTCTCCCTGAGGAACCGGACCTGAAATAATCAACGGTGTTCTTGCGTCATCTACCAATACGGAATCCACCTCATCCACAATGGCAAAGTTTAATTCTCTTTGTACCAGTTCTGAAGGTGAAGTTACCATGTTATCTCTCAGGTAATCGAAACCAAATTCGTTATTTGTTCCGTAAGTAATATCTGAGTTGTATGCTTTTCTTCTTCCGTCCGAGTTCGGCTGGTGGTTATCGATACAATCGATAGACATTCCATGGAACTGATAAAGAGGTCCCATCCAAGCGGAGTCTCTTTTGGCAAGGTAGTCATTCACAGTCACTACGTGAACCCCTCTTTCCGGAAGAGAATTTAAGTAAATAGGTAATGTTCCTACCAAAGTTTTACCTTCACCGGTTGCCATTTCGGCAATTTTACCACTGTGAAGAATAATACCCCCGATAAACTGAACATCATAGTGGACCATATCCCAAACTACTGGAGTTCCGGCAGCGTCCCATGAGTTTTTCCAAACAGCTTGGTCTCCCTGAATGCTAACGAAATCTTTCCCTGCAGCAGCCAGTTCTCTATCCCAGTCACTTGCTGTTACACGAATTTCTCCATTCTGAGCCCATCTTCTTGCCGTTTCTTTGATCAATGCAAAAGCTTCCGGAAGAACCTGAACTAGAACTTTTTCTTCAATTTCGTATGATTCTTTCTTTAGAGACTCAATCTTTGAGAAAAGAGCTTCTTTCTCGTCAACGTTTGTTGAATTTTTAATCTGCTCTTTAATCTGTTCTATTTGAGCTGTGATATTGCTGGTTGCAGATTTAATACTTGCTTTAAACTCAGCAGTTTTTTGTCTCAGTCCATCATCCGACAATTGTTGGATGTTAGGCTCTACAGCCTTGATTTTTGTTACAACTTTTTTTACTTCTTTTAGGTCCTGCGCTTTTTTGTCTCCCAAAAACCCTTTAAGAACTTTGTTTAAAAAACTCATAAATTTTTTGCTTTATGCTTAATGCAAGATGCTTTAAGCGTTTTAATGACACGCTTATCGTGTAGTTAATATATAAAAAGGGCAAAAAAGCTCTAAGCAAGCAGCCTAAAGCTTATCGCTTTATTAATATTCGTCCTCGTTCCAAAGGAAGTCCTCGTCTGTTGGATAATCGCTCCAAACTTCCTCGATAGATTCATAAATTTCTCCTTCGTCCTCAATGGCCTGAAGGTTTTCCACTACTTCCATAGGTGCACCAGTTCTGATTGCGTAGTCAATAAGCTCTGCTTTTGTCATTGGCCAAGGTGCGTCACTTAGATAGGAAGCTAATTCTAATGTCCAGTACATAATTTTCTAATTTTTTGCAAAAGTATAAAAATAGGTTGTATAATAAACTTTTTTATACTTGATTTTCAATTCTTTTTATAATATTTTCTTGCAAACGACTGTCACCAACTGCATGGCAGTCATGTCAGAAATTTACTATTGTCGTTTTCTCAAAAACCATTCCACAAATTTTTTTATGCCATTTTGGAAGTCTGTGTCAGGTTTATATCCTATTAAAGTCCTTGCTTTGGTAATATCAGCATTGGTTTTTGTGACATCTCCAGGTTGCATTGGCAGAATTTTTCTGTGGGCTGTCATATTCAGGGCATCTTCTATAGTGGCTACCATATCCGTTAAAGTGACAACCTGATTTTCTCCTAAATTAAGAACTTCATAAACATGGGAATTGTTTTCCAGATATAACACAGATTTGGTTATTCCATCAATAATGTCATCAATATAGGTATAATCTCTGGCGGTGGTTCCATCACCATAAAAAGGAATTTCTAAGCCTTCTGAAATGAGCTTTGTGAATTTATGTATAGCAAGGTCTGGGCGCTGTCTTGGACCATAAACGGTAAAGAACCTTAGCTGGATCATATCAATATGATAAAGATGATGATACACATGGCCAAGGATTTCCCCACATTTTTTAGTGGCAGCATAAGGAGAGATAGGATAGTCTACATTATCTGTTTCTGAAAACGGAACTTTTTCATTATTCCCATAAACGCTTGATGAAGATGCACAAATGAATTTTTTGATATTGAAATCTTTACACAATTCCCAAAGATTCATTGTCCCGCGAACATTCACTTCTTCGTAATCCAAAGGTCTTTCAATGGAGGGGCGAACTCCAGCCAATGCCGCCAGATGGATCACCATATCAATGGGGTGATTTCTGAAAATACTTTCAAGCCCTTTTTTGTCTCTGATATCCTGATAATAAAGGGAATATTGATCAGACTGGGAGAGGGAAACCAGACGTTGAATATCAGCCTCTTTATCAGAGAATTCAAAATCCGAAATTATATCAATAGACTCTAAAGTATTTTTAATTTTGATCTGATAGCTATAGAAATCATCAAAATTGTCAATGTTTATGACAGAATGTCCATTTCTTAATAATTGTTCAACTAAATGGGAACCGATGAACCCACTACCGCCTGTTACAAGATAAATCATCAATGGTTTTTTATGAATACAAAAATATAAATTTTACTTTTTGAAAAATATAATCATTAAATTTACGTAAAAAAGTAATATAAATATAATATGCAGTTTCAAGGGCAAATTTTAAAAATGATAAGCTACGATGCTAAACCCATCCAATATTATTTGAATCTTTCAGGAGATCTGATTCATATTAATGAGTTATTGGGGAAAGAATTAAGCATTAAGCATGTAGGGTTTCAATGTGTAAACTGTGGTGAAAATAAACCTATTTATAGAATGGGTTTTTGTAAAAGCTGTTTTTTTGAAAGTCCTTACGCCAGTGATACCATCATTCGCCCGGAGCTTTCTACAGCTCATTTAGGAGTGGCGGAACGTGATCTTGAAGTAGAAAAAGAAATTCAGTTACAGCCTCATACGGTGTATCTGGCCTATACCGGAGATGTAAAAGTAGGGGTGACGAGAAATACTCAGATTCCTACAAGATGGATTGATCAGGGTGCCACTTTTGCTTTGCCTATTGCAAGAACTGAAAACCGTTATGAAGCGGGGATGATAGAGGTTGCATTAAAAGAACATTTAGCAGATAAAACAAACTGGAGAAAGATGCTTCAGGATGACTTTGAAGGAGAAATAGATCTTGCAGATTTCAGACAAAAGATCAAGGAATATTTCCCTGAGGATTTCCAGAAGTTCTACAGTGAAGGAGAAGAACTTTGGGCATTTGATTACCCATTTGAAAAACCGGAGAAAGTAACTTCATTTACTTTAGATAAGAAACCGGAATTTACCGGAAGGCTTACAGGAATAAAAGGACAGTATCTTGGATTTGAAGGTGGAAACTTTATTAATGTAAGAGGGCATGAAGGATATGTGATAGAACTGAATGTGAAAAATTAATAGATGCGTAGATATTTACCCCTGATATTTCTTTTGTCATGCACTCCCGATCATCCCAAAATTACAAGACAGGATATTGATTATTTTGAAAAAGATAAAAATACAGATCTGTTCAGAGTACATCATAAAAATGGGAAGTGGGGATTTGTAGATAAAGACACCATCACAATCATTCCTTTTAAATATGATTTTATAAATCCTTTTGATGAAAATGGATTAGCTTATACAAAAGACGGAAGTAAAGAATTTTATATCAACAAACAGGGCAAAGTTGCTATTTCTTCTGATTATGATGAAATGGGTTTGTTTTCAGAAGGGTTGCTCAGTGTCAAACGAAAAGGGAAGTATGGTTTTCTGGATACAGAGGGGAATGTAGCCATTCCGATGGAGTATGATGAAGTTGGTTTTTTTAGCCAGGGCTTATGCGGGGTTTCAAAGAATAAAAAACACGGATTTATTGATCCAAAAGGAAGGGTTGTTATTCCTATTATTTATGATGCAGTTGATAATTCTGATCTTGATTCTATTGTGATTGCTTCTAAAAACGGAAAGTGGGCCTTTTTTGATTCTAAAGGAAAACAATTGTCAGACTTTATGTACGATAAGGTTTTTAAGGGTTATAATGTAAATATACCACCTCCTCCAGATATAAGTGAAGCCACTACTTATTTTCAAAATGGAGCTGTTTTGGTATTAAAGAATAAGAAGTATGAGTTTCTTAATGAAGAGATAAAATCTGCATTTCAGGACAATATATTCGATTTAGCATCAGTATTTGATACCTATAAAAATGCCATTGTTAAAAGAAATAATAAATACGGGATTATAAAGCCTGATGGAATAGCAAAAGTTCCTATAGAATATGACTGGATAGGTTACTTTGGTACAAATCAAAACTCTTCAGAATATTATAATGCAAAAAAGGGTAACATATTCCATATCTATAACAGGAACCTGAAGAAAATAGGAGAATCGTATGAAAAGGTTTCCAGTAATTTTTCAGTTTCTGCGCTGAATCTTATATTTAAAAATTTGAAAGGACAATATGGAATGGTAAATTCGAATGGCAGTATTGTAATTCCTTTTGAATATAGCGAGCTTGAAAAACTGAATCAAGATCTCTTTCTTGGAAAAAAGAACGGAAAGGTTGGAATTCTTGATAAAAGCGGAAGACTAAGAATCCCTTTTGAATATAAAAGTCTAGATAGGTTGGATGATAATGGCCAGTTATTTATTGCAGATGATAAAATTATAAACTTAGATAATAAACCAATACTATCTGGATATGATCGTATTACACCAATTTATTATAATAACCAGAGGTTTATTGTATCTAAAAATAAGAAGTACGGAATTGTTGATATTAAAAATAAAATATTACTACCTTTAGAATATGATGAAATATCAAATTGGGTAGAATATGGACCGGAAAAAAGACATTTTATTGTTAAAAAGGGTAAGCATGGATTAATAGAATATGAAACATTCAGGATTATAATTCCACCAGTTTATGATGAGTTTATTCAAAGAATGGGTGTGATTTTTGCTCACAAAAATGGAAAATCAGGTATCTTAGATATTAATAATAAAGAAATTTGCCCTTTTATTTTTGATGAGATTAAACCTGGGTACTTTTTTGGGATTGGATATCGTAAAGATGAGAACAGGATTTACTCTAAAAAAGATAATAAGTTTTACGAAATAACCTTAACAGGGAAAATTATAAAAGAAATTTCTCAGAAAGAATATAAAAAGAATACTGAACACCAAAATATGTAAATATGAATAAATGGGTTAAAAGACTATTAATCAGTTTCGGAATCCTTGCAGGACTTCTTCTTGTAGCTAATTTCGGACTGAATTTTTGGCTTAAAACCCAGCTCCCCGAATACATTAAAAAAAATACAGACTACAAGGTTTCGTATAAAAATCTGGATGTGGATCTTAGTACAGGAAATATTCTTGCAACGGGAATTTCTGTTAACTCCAAGAACCCACAAAATACGAATGTCATTGGGCTTCAGGGAACGATTGACACATTAAAAGTCAACCGTTTCGGAATTTATGATGCTATTTTCAATAAAACAATAAGTTCTTCAGATCTGTTGTTGGCAAAACCCAATCTGAATGTCATTTTAGCCAAACCTGTTGACCAAAAAAAAGGAAAAAAACGAAATCCTTTCTTATTTGAAAATATCAGGATCAATGATGGGAAAATTGCCATTTTCAAACATACCAAGCAAAAGTTTTTGTCTGTAGAACAACTTGATCTTATGGTTGAAAATCTGCAGATGACGGAAGAGTCAGTTGAAGATAAGCTACCTATTGTTTTTGATCGATACAGTATTAAGGGACAAAATTTCTTTTTCAGACCCGATAATATATATGCCATTACTATTCATACCATCAATACTACTGATGGACAGATGGCTGTTGAAAGCTTTAAGCTGATTCCGTTACTTTCTTTTACTCAGTTTAAAAAGTTTTATCCTCAAAAAACTCAACTGTTTGAAGTTACTATTCCAACAATGGAGTTTAAAGATGTGGTTTTACAGAAAAATAAAGTTTCTCTTGCTGATGCGTACTTTCAGAGCCCAATTTTCACAGTGTATAATACTGGTGTAAAAAAGATTAAGAAAGAAAAGAGGAACTCTGACTTTGAAGTTAATCTTGAGAATATAAAGCTTAAAAATGCTGTGGCTCAAATTAACAAGCCGGATGGAAACAAACTTCTGTCTGCTGGAAATCTGAATCTGAATATCAGTCAACTTGTGTTCAATAAAGAAACTTCTGAGCAGGTGATTCCGGTGGCATATAAGGATTTTACATTCTCTGGGAAAGATATTGTATATGCTGATCATCAGAATATTGCAATTGGAAGCATTGCTTTGAAACCTACTAACGGAGAAATCAGAGATCTTTCATTGACCCCCGGTTCTCAGCCCAACGGAAAAATGACAATGGATTTAAAATCCAACCATATTGCTTTTAATATCAATAAACTTGAATTTATTTATAAAAAACTGAATCTAGATGTTAAAGACGTTCTGGTTGAAAATGCAAACGGAACGATAAAGGCTGGGGAGATTAAACCAAAGAAAAATACCAATTCCGGGATCATACAGTCTGTCATGGTAAGAAAAGTATCTTTGAAGAACTCAAACCTTACTTATGATAAAGGAAAAGAACCACTGGCTTTTCATGATCTGAATGCTACTGTAAACGGTATTGAGATAAGCCCGAAAGCAAATAATGAAGGACTTTCTTTTACAGTCAAAGATTATTTCCTAACGACCCGTAATTTGGCTTATAAAACCCAATTCTACAATATCAGCCTTGGACTTTTGAAGCTGAATAAGAATAAAATACAGATCAATAACTTTGCAATGAAGCCTCTTGTTTCGAGAAACCAGTTTATCAAAATGATACCTGTGGAGAGGGATCTATATGATCTAAAGGCTGGGCAGGTGACTGCTGAGGGAGATTGGGAGCTGTTTTCACAACATAAGTACATTAATGCTTCCCATGTGGAGATCCAGTCCGCAGATGCTAATATTTTCAGGAGTAAAATACCGAAAGATGATCCGAAAATTAAAGCACTGTATTCTAAAATGCTTCGTTCCATTAAAATTCCTATGAATGTCAATACGCTGGATCTGAAGAATTCAGTTTTGGTATACGAAGAAGATACTCCTGAAAGTATGGGACCGGGAAAACTTACATTCAGTAATTTTAATATGAATGTCAAAAACCTAAACTCTGCCAAGGCAAAGGGAAGACCTACCAAAGTTGATATTAAGATCAATTGTTCCTTCATGAACCTTTCACCTCTGGCAGTGAACTGGGGCTTTGATGTTGCGGATCAGTATGATAATTTTACAATTTCAGGAAAGACCTCTAATCTTCCGGCAAATGGTATCAATCCGTTTATCAGGCCTTATCTGCATGTAACAGCCACTGCAGGAACGATTCAGGAAATGCTGTTTAATTTTAAAGGAAATCCAGCCGGATTGCACGGAACATTTAATTTAAAACATAAAGACCTGAAGATTGCTGTTCTGAACAAAAATAATCATGAGAAGAAAGGCTTTTTAACAGCTGTTGCGAATGTTTTCTTAAAATCGAACTCTGGAAATTATCCAGAATCAGTAACAGTGGAAAATGTGGAACGCGATCCTACAAAGTCATTCTTTAATCTTTTCTGGAAAGGGATTGAACAGGGATTGAAGAAGACACTCATTGGAAAGAATGTTGAAAAAACAGAAAAAACAGTAAAAAGTGCAGTTTCTTCAGTGAAGGACATGAAAGAATCGGTAAAGGATATTAAAGAAGAAATCAAACACAAAAAAAATACTTCTCAGCCTCAGGAAGAGAAAAAGGAGAAGAAAGGTTTTTTAAATGGCATTTTTAAAAAGAAAGATAACTCCGGAGAGAAGTAATTTTTTAAACCATTAAGTGTAATACTAAGTTGATTTTGCAATTGGCGGAAAATCATTTTTAATGTAAAAATCCTTAATGGTTTAAAAAATAAATATTGAGGTTCAATACTTAAAAATTGAATTCATCACTTTCTAGGATTGGTATCTCTCTCAGAAATTCATCAAATTCCGCACCAGGATAATTACTGTCTGCGCCATAAGAATCGATAATCATCCCACGGTTTCCAGCATCATCCTTCACGACATATAATACGGCATTGTCGTCAGGATTACTATCACCTTCAAAACGATAGGTCTTTAAAATAGTCAGTTCAGAAGGAGTATAGATTTTTTCAGAATTTTCGAATTTCATCTCGCAGTTTTCATTCATTCTAAACTCTCTGTGTATCCCTCTTTCAGAAAGCGTTTTCATGACTTGGCTTAAGGTGGTCATTCTGTCGATGTTTTCTGGATTTTCCATAATAATATTTTTGTTGATAAGTACAATAATTAAACCATTGCTTTTCTAAAGATAAGAAAAATAACTGATTATAATTTTCTTAAAAATATAGCTTAATGTTAACAAAATTTATAATTCAGAAGAATAAAATAGGTACACTTTTTGCAATATCAAAAACAATAAATCAAAGAAAATATGAAAAAAGAAGTTGGAGTTTTACTGGCAGGGGGAGTTGGTCTTTTGGCAGTATTAAGTTTAATAAGCATCAAAAAAATATTGACAAAAAAAGATAAAAAATATAGTGATAGTTATTCAGATTATCACAGACACTTTGATGAAAAGAACCACGAAGACGAAACACACGGAGTGGAATTTTACGCGCTGAAGTAGTAAAAAAATATATTAAATTATGTTTAAATCCAACGCTTTTGAAAGTGTTGGATTTTTTTGTGGAAAACTTAAATGTTAAAGTTCATTATTTTATAAAAAATCCATTCTAATTTTACATCAGAATGTCAAACGAAAATTTCATAAAAGGTCAGGGAGCTCAGCGAAACGTTATCAATCGTTTCGACAGGTATACCTATGAGCCTGAAGATGAAGATTTCGAAACCGTAAAGACTTCTTTTACCGAAGTGTTTCCCAAAACCATTGTGAATCAGGTGAAAAGTGAGGATCTTCCGATGGAATATTCTATGAATCCTTACCAAGGCTGTGAGCATGGTTGCTCCTACTGTTTTGCAAGGTCTACGCATGAATATTGGGGATACAGTGCCGGAATTGATTTTGAAAGAAAGATCATGGTGAAGAAAAATGCTCCTGAACTGTTGGAGAAGTTTTTTCAGAAAAGAGGATATAAAGCTGCTCCTATTTTGCTCTCTGGAAATACCGATTGCTATCAGCCTGCCGAAAGACAATTTGAAATTACCAGAAAATTATTGCAGGTTTGTCTCGATTACAGACATCCTGTCAATATTCTGACAAAAAATGCCTTAGTACTGAGGGATTTGGATATCTTAAAACCGATGGCGGAACAAAACCTGGTTTCTGTTTCCTTAAGTATTCCTACCATCAATGAAGAACTGAGAAGAAAAATGGAGCCAAGGACAAGTTCTGCTCCCAATAAACTAAAAGCTATTGAAATCCTTTCCGAAAATAAAATTCCTGTACACGTAATGGTAGCGCCAATTATTCCAGGGCTGAATAGTGATGAGCCTTTGAATATTTTAAAATCAATTTCTGATGCCGGAGCATTGGGATTTGGATATACATTAGTTAGATTGAATGATACCGTAGAACCTGTTTTTGTCAATTGGATTGAATCTCATTTCCCAGACAGAGCACAGAAAGTATTGAATCTGATCCGCTCTATGCGTGGCGGAAAGCTGGGGGATAAAAGATATTTTGAAAGGCAGAGAGGAGAGGGGAATATCGCTGAAATGATTCACACTACCTTTAAAATAGGACGGAAAAAGTTTTTTGAAGGGAAAGAATTTCCTAAACTGTCAACAGCTAACTTTACAGGAACTAAAGATCAGCAGCTAAGATTGTTTGATTAAGTTATATTAAAAAACGCTCCGAAGAAGCGTTTTTTTGGTTTTAATAAATAATAGGCTGCTCACCGTCAGGGCAAAAGAATTCTACTCTGCATAATTCTCTATACTGTTTACCGTCACTACACCCATAAAAACATTCTCCGGGATAAGGGAAACTTATTCCTCCGGAAATTGTCTTCAATTTGTTTTTACTTAATTTCTTTAAATGTTTCATATTGCATGATTTTGGTTTAAATAAAGATATGAAAATATTGATAAGTATTTGTATACTAGTATTTTATTTTTATTGTAGCTGAATATGAGACAATAAAAAACCGCTTTAACAAAGCGGCTTTTTACATCTTGCTGAAGTTCCTTACATTGTTTCTCCACCTGTAACAGGGCATTTAAAATCATCACTGCAATCTGCACAAATCACAGTTCCGTTGCAATAGTACATACAGAATTCTGGTACAGGCAATTGAGCTCCTCCGGAAATGCCTTTCAATTGGTCTTTTCTTAGTTTTTTTAGATTTTTCATATAGATTTAATTAAAAATTTGATAGTATAGTAAAATTAAATAAAATATTTTCAATTAAATGAATTATCATGTGAGAAAAATTAAAAATTATTAAAAAAAATATTTATCATGTGGTTTTTGTATGCAAATGTTTGATTATTAGAGAAATAAAAATTAATTTTAGAAGAGCGATATCCGAAAAGCTTATAGAGTAGGAAAAACTAAATACCAAAAACTATGAAAAATTTCAAAAAAATTTCAAGAGAAGAACAAAAGAAAATGATTGCGGGAGACATGGGTCCTGCTTATTGTTTTGATGGTGAATTGCCTGGTACAGGTGGTTGTGCACCTGGATATATCTGTTCAGGCGGTAACTGTGTGCCCTATGTTGGAAATCCTGGCGGAGGTGGTAACCCCGGTGGAGGTGGCAGTAGTTATACTTGTATTTGTCCTTGGGGTACTTTCACGCAGCCTACTCCTTGTCCAGAGTTTTATTGTATAACAGGATAAAAAAATAGTCAGTAATTTAATTACTGACTATTATTCATTATGATTATTTTTTTATCAATCCTAATTCGATTAATCTCTCGTGCAAGAATTCTCCTGCAGTAGTGTCTTCGTATAATTTTGGATTGTTTTCGTCTACACAATTATCAAGAGCATTTAATGACATGGCACTGATAGGGTGCATAAAGAAAGGAATTGAAAATCTTGAAGTGCTCCACAATTCTCTTGGCGGGTTTACCACTCTGTGAATCGTAGATTTTAATTTGTTGTTAGTATGTCTTGAAAGCATGTCTCCAACATTAATCATCAATTCATCCGGTTCTGCGATCGCATCGATCCATTCTCCGTTATGGTTCTGAACCTGAAGACCTTTTCCTTGTGCACCCATTAAAAGAGTGATCAGGTTAATGTCTCCGTGAGCTGCAGCTCTTACGGCATCATCCGGTTCTTCAGTGATTGGTGGATAGTGAATAGGTCTTAAGATTGAGTTTCCTTCAGCTATTTTATCGTCAAAATAGAACTCATCTAAGCCAAGGTGCAGTGCTAATGCTCTTAGAACATACTGTCCTGTCTTTTCAAGCATTTGGAATGCCTCTTTACCTACTTCGTTGAATTTCGGAAGTTCATCAACGATTACATTGTCAGGATACTCCTTTTTGTATTTTGAATCCTCAGACAGATACTGTCCAAAGTGCCAAAACTCTTTTAAGTCTCCTTTTTTGAAACCTTTTGCAGTTTCTTTACCGAATCCTACATACCCTCTCTGGCCACCAATTCCTGGAATCTCATACTTTTGTTTCGTTTCCACTGGTTGGTCAAAAAAGTTTTTTACCTCTCCATATAAATCTTCTACAAGGTTGTCATCAAGAAAGTGGCCTTTTAAGGCTACAAAACCAATTTCTTCATAAGCTTTTCCGATTTCATTTACAAATTTCTGTTTGCGTTCCGGGTTACCCGAAAGGAAATCACGCAGGTCTACACTAGGTATTTTGTCCATTTTTAGAAATTTACGAATAGCAAAATTACATTTTTTTTAATTTAAATGATTTTAAAATCATTATTTATAAGTTAAATTTGCTGTATGAAAAAATATTCTTCTAAGAGAAGTATCCAAATACTTGCACATCTTCTTCAGCAGTACGGAATTGCAGACATTGTAATTTCACCGGGATCAAGGAATGCTCCTTTGGCGATTCATTTTTCAGAAATAGACAGCTTTAATTGTTACAGTATTGTAGACGAAAGAAGTGCTGCTTTCGTAGCAATGGGGATGGCTAAAAGTGAGAAAAAACCAGTAGCAATTACCTGTACCAGTGGATCTGCAGTAGTCAATTATTATCCGGCGGTTACGGAAGCTTTTTACCAGAACATTCCCCTTTTGGTACTGACAGCAGACCGGCCAACAGATTTTATTGATATTTTTGATGGGCAGACGATCAGGCAGAAGGATGTTTTTCATCAGCATTCTTACGGAGATTTTCAGTTACTGGAAGACAGTAAGGAGAATGCAGAAGATATTAATTTTGATACAATTAAAAAGGCTATCGAGCTTTGCTTTGAAAAGCAAGGACCGGTACATATCAATATTCCTTTGGAAGAGCCATTATATGAACTGGTATCAGAGCTTCCAACTTTTCCAACGGTTGAAAAAACAATCAAGCATAAAGAGTATGAGATCCCATCCAACCTGATTGCGGATTGGCATACGTCTCAGAGGATTATGTTGTTAGTGGGAACAAGAGATTACAGCCCAGAATTGGAAAATCAGTTGACACAACTGGTTAAAAACCATTCTGTAGTTGTACTCAGCGAAGCAAATTCCAATTTGTATCATGAGAAGTTTTTCAGACATATAGACCGCTATATCTTCAATTTTACAGAAGAAGATTATAAAACCTATGCTCCGGACCTGTTAATTACGATAGGACAGAATGTGGTTTCCAAAAAAGTAAAACAGTTTCTGAGAAGTGCAAGGCCAAAGCAACACTGGCATCTGGATGAAGTTTGGCAGCCGGATACGTATTTCTCATTGACAGAGAAAATAGAGGTAAAACCTGAGATATTCTTTTCCAAATTATTAAAGTTCATTAACCTGGAGCCAAGACCTTATTTTAATTTGTGGGATGTTTTGAGAGATAAAAAAGATGCCAAGCACCAGCAATTTTTAAATACGGTAGAATTTTCAGATTTTTATTTCTTTAATAAAGCGGCACAAACTGTTCCTGAAAACTATAATATTCATTTCAGCAATTCGTCCGGGATCAGATATGCACAGTTGTTCGATTTTGGCAAAAGAAAAATGTACTGCAACAGAGGAACCAGCGGAATTGATGGTTCAACATCCACTGCAATGGGATTTGCTATTAAAAATGCCAATCCAACTTTGTTGATTACCGGTGATTTAAGCTTCTTTTATGATATCAATGGTCTTTGGAACCAGTATATTCCTCCTTTTGTAAGAATTATGATCTTCAACAACGGAGAAGGGAATATTTTCAAGATTATTCCGGGACCTGGAAATGCCAACCCGAATACGTTAGACGAATTTATTGCCACCAAACACCGTAAAAATGCTGAGCATTTAGCCAAGCATTTCGGCTTCTCTTACATTAAGGTGGAAGATGAACTCACGTTGGACAGAGTGTTGGAGAACTTCTTCAAACCTGATGCACAACCAAAAATCCTGGAAGTAAATACTTATGGGAAAAACAGTGCTGACATTCAGAAAGCTTACTTTAATTTCATGAAAGAAAACTAAAGATCAAGATATTCTTCATTTCCTGGCAGATTCATAATTCTGTCAATAGGATAGATAAACATATCATCAAAGTCGTTTAAAGCATTGATGAGTTGAAAGTGGCTGAACTGCTTTATATTTTGTAGAGTAATTTCAGCCTCTTTTATTTTCTTATTTTTCAAAAGATGTTGTCTTTGTACTCCATTCAAAAGATAAGAGTTTGGAGTAAACCAGTCTTTACCCTTTAAAAATAAAAGGTTGGAAAAAGAAGTATCGGTGATATGGTTATTTTTCACAATGATGATTTCCTCCGCTTTGGATTTCATCTTCATTTTATCTAATTCTTTGCGGTCTTCAAATTTGAATGAGTAATCGAAACTATTGTTTTCTACCAGTTGGAAATCCTGAATTTCAGGGATCGCGTAAGGAATCATCTGAGTGCGAATTCTTTTGTCAAGATCATAGGAAATTCTTAGCTTGAAAAGCCCGTCTTCATCATGCTCCAGATTTTTGTAGATTTTGGCCAGATCAATAGAACTCTCTTTTCCAAAATGAGAGAATGTTTGATTAACACGTTTTTGATGGAGTTCTAATAGAAAAATCTCCTGATCTTCTACCTTAATGCTTTCAATGAATTGGGACATAGATTTTATTTTTCATTTCCTGATATTCGTCTTCTAATTTACTCATGTGCGTTATACCGCCTCCGCTTTTGAAATAGAGCTTATTGTCCTCTTTTTCAATAAAACGTATCATTACACAGCTGTCGACATTTTCACCGTCGAACCAGCCACAAACTCCCGTGTAATATCCTCGGTCATAGCCTTCTGCCTCCAGGATTATTTCCAGCGTTTTAGGTTTTGGGGCACCTAAAATAGATCCTGCAGGAAGCAATTTTTGCATAATACTTCCTAATTTTCCGTCAAATTCAGGTTTTAATATTCCTGAAATTTCCGAACTCATGGCATATAAATCTTTCTGCCGTGTTTTGAGGAAGTCAATATGCTGAAACTGATCTACACGTACATTATCTGCTACCATGCTTAGATCATTACGGAGCAAATCTACCACTGTATAATGCTCAGCTTTTTCCTTCGGGTCATTCTTTAAGATTTCTGCCGCATTTTCTATGGAGGCATCAATAGTGCCTTTCATAGGATAAGTCAAAATTTTTCCGTCAATAATCTTTACGAAAGTTTCAGGAGAAAAAAATACAAAAAAATCTTTATAAAAAACCTTGTACTTTGCCTCGGAGTGATAAAAAATTTCTTTAAGGCTTAAATTGGTCTCAATTTCAGTTTTTCGGGTATAATTTACCAGATAGGAATTCCCAAGACGAATATTTTTCTGAACTTTATCAAATCCTGTTTTAAAGCTTTCCAGGGTCTCCGGAAAGAATTTCCATTCTACTTTTTTATCAAGCGCTTGTTTCTGTTTTGTGGTTGAAAACATTTGAAAATCAATTAATAACCCTGATTTTTCGATCTCATTTTCTTTATAGATTTCCACCTTCTCTGAAAGGAAATCGATCACAAAGAAATAGGGAACCTTCTGAAGGGAAAGCTCGTCCATTTCCATAAATTTTTGATGATTCACTGAAAACATTCGGCAAAAATACTTATTGATGTTTACTTTTGCATAAAATTTTTATGATGCAGAGTAAATATCCTCAGAAACCGGGAATTGATTTTATATTGAAGCAGGCTTTTTTCTATTGGAATAAAACACTGGTTTTTCAGTTGATGTTTTCAATGATATTTTTTGGAATCTTTCTTACCTCTCTTTTCTTCTTCGGAGACAGGTATGGAATATGGGAGCAGAATCAGGTGCTTACGGAAGCTTTGAAAGAAGGAACAAAGGCCTATATGGAAAAGATAGGACAATTAAGTGCTACTGAAAACTATCAGATGTTTACTCTTGCCATCTGGGCAACTACAGCATTTCTATATCCTCTGAATCTGGGAATGTTCCAGATCTTCAGAAAACTGGATCTTAACGAAAAAATTGAACTGGGAGATTTGTTTGTAGGGTATAACGGAATTAACTTTTTTAAATATCTGGGATATTATCTTTTCTGGTTTATGATTTATAGGTTTACAGTTCCTACGATTCTTTTGGCCATTATTTGGGTAGCAGTGACGGTATTTGTAGCTCCATTGATGTTTTTTACCAATAAAAGGATATTCGAAGCCATTTCTTTAAATTTTAAAGCTCTTAAAATGTATTTTGTAGAAATCATGGTGTGTGTCTTCGTTGCTGTTCTGTTTAAATACCTGGGGTTCAGTTTGTTTTTAATTGGAGGACTTTTCACGTTTCCTTTCTGGAATGCTATGATTTATTCTTTATATAAAACAATATTTTCGGAGAAAAGCTAAAATTCAGTTAGGTTTAATGTGTTTTTTTATCAAAAAAAGTTAAATTTGATAAAATCATTAAAATATTTAAACTATGTCTGAATTTAACGAATTTGATCAGCAAGGTTCTGTTCCCAGTAGGGAAACGGGATCAATCATTTCACATGCCTTTGAAATGTATAAAGGTGTTTTTGGGTACGCTATTGTTGCCATGATAATTTATATCGTTGGAGGGATTGTTATCCAAAGTCTTACCGGTTTCAATTCTGCAGCCATCATGGAAGAAATGAAAACTTCGGGTGATTATGGGAATTTCAGATATTGGGAAACTCCTGGGTTCTCAATGTATATGACGTTTTCCAGTCTTTTTTTACTGTTATTGACTCCGCTGTATGTAGGTTTGATCTATATGGTGAATAAATTTAATACCAAAAATCCGATTGAATTCTCTGACCTTTTCATTGGATACCGCCAGAATTTTGTAAATATATTGATCTATAGCTTCCTTTCAGGGATTATTTCTTCTGTTGCATTGACGCTTTGCTTTCTTCCGTTTATTTTTATTTACCCATTTCTGTTATTAGGATATCCTATCTTATTATTTGAAAACTCTTCAGCTATTGATGCTTTAAGTAAGTCATTCAATATTGCAAAAGAGAATTACGGAACACTATTAGGAGTAAGTTTCCTTGGGCTTTTAATCTCACTGGCAGGTATTATTTTATGTGGAATCGGGTTTATTTTAACGGCGCCATTCATTATGGTCGTAATGTACTCTGCTTATTGTGCTTTTGTTGGAAAGCCGAGACAAATCATGTATACAAAACAATAAAAATAAAATAAAAATTGATGAATAAAGACAATCAAATAAGCAGTGTTGCCATAAAGCAGATGTCTTTGCTCGCCATTATTTTGGTGTTGGCAGGTTTAGTCTGCTTTAATCTTGCCTTGTTTATTCCATCAGTTTTAGGGGCTATTACCATTTATGTGGTTTGCAGAAAGTATAATTTCTATCTTCAGGAAGAAAAAAAGTGGAAACCTTCTCTTGCAGCTTTTGCATTAATGTTTGCAAGCCTTATCGTGCTGATCCTGCCTATTTATTTCATTGCAGATCTCATTATTGATAAATTAGGAAATGCACAGGCTTATATGGACAAATTCAATGTATTTTTGGATAAAATACATTCTTATATCCAAACCAAAACAGGTTTTGATATTTTGAGTCAGGAAAATATGGATAAGCTGAAAAGCTTTGTAGGGAAATTTTCTACCTCAGCATTGAGTGGGACATTCAATACCCTGACAGTAATAATGTCCATGTACTTTATCCTGTATTTTATGTTGGAAAAGCCGAGATTGTTTGAGAGAATTCTAACGAATTCGGCGCCTTTAAAACGATCAAACGTTTCATTGCTGGGCGAGAAACTAAGGAAACTCATCATGGCCAATGCAATTGGTATTCCTGTAGTTGCTATTGGGCAGGGAATCGTATCACTTATCGGATATCTGATTTTTGGAGCTCCGGGAGCTGTGTTATTATTTGCTCTGACTGCAGCTTCTTCTGTTATTCCGGTTGTAGGAACGGCTATTGTGTATGTCCCGGTCTGTATATTTATGATTGCAGAAGGCGACACCGCACAAGGGCTTGGTCTTGCAATTTATTGTGTAGTGGTAGTAGGGCTTACAGATAATCTGCTTCGTTTTACACTTTTAAAGAAACTTGAAAATATCCATCCTCTGAATACGGTATTTGGAATTATCATGGGAATGAACCTGTTTGGCTTTATGGGACTTATTTTTGGCCCTATTCTGATCTCATTTACCCTTCTTTTGATACAGGTATACAGAAATGAATTTGCTGATGAGAATGCGCCTCCTGATCTGGAGTTACCCAATCAGAATGAAGTAATAAATTGATTTAATTATATAAAAAGTGGAGGGAATAAATCCGGAAATATTAAAAGAAATCTGTGTTTTTAAAATGCCATTTGGCAAATATGAAGGAACAGTCTTGATTGATCTTCCGATAAGTTATCTGGAATGGTTCAATAAAAATGGAATGCCTAAAGGTAAATTGGGCATGCAGTTGTCAACTGTTTATGAAATTAAATTAAATGGTTTGATGGATCTGTTAGCTCCGATCAGAGCTTCCGTAAGAAACGGATTATAAAGAAAGTTCTGTTTTATGATATAAAATCGGCGGCTTCGAAGAAGCCGCCGATTTTTTTTATGAATTATTCTAAGCCTTTAAAGCTGCAATTTCATCTCTCAGCTTAGCCGCTTTAATAAAATCGAGATTTTTAGCTGCCGCTTCCATTTCTTTTTGCTTCTGTTCAATAATCTTTTCAACTTCATCACTGGCATAAGTAGCTTTAACTTCAGCAACCTTTTGAAGGATTTCTTTTTGGGTATATTTTTCATCTGGAAAATCTTTGCTTCTACCCACAAGATTCTCAGATATTTTTTTATTCAGTGCTTTGGGTACCATGCCGTTATCTTCATTGTACTTCATCTGTTTTGCACGGCGGTATTCGGTTTCATCCAATGTTGCCTGCATAGATTTGGTGATCTTATCAGCATACATAATGGCTTTTCCGTTGATATTTCTCGCAGCACGTCCCACGGTCTGAATCATGGATCTTCTGCTTCTCAGCATTCCTTCCTTATCAGCATCTAAAATAGCAACTAATGAAACTTCCGGTAAATCCAAACCTTCTCTTAATAAGTTGACCCCAATCAAAACATCAAAAAGCCCTAACCGTAAGTCCTGCATAATCTGGATACGTTCCAGCGTTTCAACATCGGAATGAATATATCTTGTCCTGATCCCGAATTTGGTGAAGTATTTGGTGAGCTCTTCCGCCATTTTTTTGGTTAAAGTGGTCACCAGAACTCTTTCATCAGCATCAGCTCTTTTCTGTATTTCTTCCATTAAATCATCAATCTGATTCAAGCTTGGTCTTACTTCAATAATAGGATCAAGAAGTCCGGTAGGGCGGATAATCTGTTCAATATAAGCCCCTCCTGTTTTTTCCAGTTCATAATCCGCTGGAGTTGCAGAAACATAGACTACCTGATTCTGAATGGCTTCAAATTCTTCAAACTTTAAAGGCCTGTTATCCATCGCTGCAGGAAGCCTGAATCCATATTCTACTAATGCTTCTTTTCTGCTTCGGTCACCACCATACATTGCATGAACCTGTGGAACTGTTACATGGCTTTCATCAATAACCATTAAGAAATCCTTAGGGAAATAATCAATCAGGCAGAAAGGTCTTGTTCCCGGAAGTCTGCCGTCAAGATATCGGGAATAGTTTTCTATCCCTGAACAATATCCAAGCTCCTTGATCATTTCCAGATCCAGTTCTGTTCTTTCCTGAAGTCTTTTGGCTTCTAATGGTTTTCCTATAGAGCTGAAGAAATCTACCTGTTTTACCATGTCATCCTGAATATCTTTGATCGCTCCATTTAGTGTTTCTTTTGATGTAACAAAAAGGTTCGCCGGATAGATCTGAATTTGGTCAAAATTATCCTCTACATTTCCGCTAACAGGATCAAAGCTTTGAATTTTTTCAATTTCATCCCCAAAAAACTGGATTCTGATCGCATTATCTGTATAAGCAGGGAAAACATCTATGACATCTCCTTTTACACGAAACGTTCCTCTTTGAAATTCATTTAATGTTCTGGCATATAATGCATTCACTAAAGAATGCAGGAGTGCTGTTCTCGTAACTTTTTCACCAATAGCAATGGAAATTAAAGATTTATGAAATTCCGTTGGGTTCCCAATACCGTAAATGCATGAAACGGAAGCTACGATAAGAACATCTCTTCTCCCCGAAAGAAGGCTTGCTGTAGCAGAAAGACGTAATTTTTCAACTTCTTCATTGATACTCAGGTCTTTTTCAATATAAGTTCCGGTTGTGGCAATATAAGCTTCCGGCTGATAGTAGTCATAGTAACTGACAAAGTACTCCACTGCATTTTCAGGAAAGAATTCTTTAAACTCCATGAAAAGCTGTGCTGCCAGGGTTTTATTATGAGCAAGAACGAGGGTGGGACGTTGAACATTTTGAACAAGATTAGCAACCGTAAAGGTTTTCCCGGATCCTGTTACCCCAAGAAGAGTCTGGTACTTTTCACCAATCTCTATTCCTGCAGTTAATTTATCAATGGCTTGGGGCTGATCCCCGGTGGGTTTGTATTCTGATTGAAGCTTGAAATCCATAAGAAAGAATGTATAGAACAAAAATACGAAAGAAATTATTAGGCGTGATAAAGTTTTGATGATGAATATTTTCCACATTAGTTCTTTTTATTCACACTATGTATTATAGTTGTTGTCTTAAAGTTTGAATAAGCTATTTTATGGCATTATTTTTCCATTCATTTTCGAACACCTAATCATAATAGTATGAAAATCAATCAATTTTATATTCCAATGCTTAGTCTTTTTCTGACTTTATCTTCGTGTAAAAAGAATAATGCACATGCCCAACAAACCGGAAATGAAGGGAGCGTAGAGACAGAAAAACCCAATTCTGAATATCAGCCTGCATTTAAAGGACAAACACGGATAAAGGCCGTAAAAACAAATACCGCTTACAATGTGGAGATATTGAATAAAGACCTTGGGAAGCCATGGGGAATTATTAATTTACCGGATGGAAGGTTCCTCATCACAGATAAACGAGGATCTATGAATGTTGTATCAAAAGATGGAAAACAGGTCTCCAAGATAGAAGGCTTTCCAAAGGTAGACTCTAAAGGACAAGGGGGAATGCTTGATGTAGCATTGGATCCTGATTTTAAAGCCAATTCTACTATTTATTTTAGTTTTTCAGAGCCATTTGGAAAAGGAAACCTTACCTCTGTAGCGAAAGGAAAATTATCAGAGGATTTTAAATCAATTTCAGATGTAAAAGTGATTTTCCGCGCAGAACCTTCTTATGATGGAGATAAACACTATGGAAGCAGGCTTGTTTTTGATAAAGATGGAAATTTATTTGTTAGTACAGGAGAAAGATCTGATAAAGAAACAAGAGTCTATGCTCAGAAAACAGATAATTATTTAGGAAAGATCATTAAGATCACCAAAGACGGATTGCCAGCTCCAGGAAATCCATTTATAGGAAAACAAGGATATAAACCTGAAATTTATGCTTATGGAGTCCGTAATCCTCAAGGTTTAGCTATTGACCCAAACGGAAACCTTTGGGATGTGGAAATGGGACCAAGAGGAGGTGATGAAATTAATCTTATTCAGCCAGGAAAAAATTATGGATGGGGAGATGTAACCTATGGGATTGAATATTCCGGGGCTAAAGTAGGAAAGGGTATTACCCAGAAAGAAGGTACTGAACAACCTGTTTATTATTGGGATCCGGTAATTTCTCCAAGCGGAGTTACTTTCTATACCGGAAATATAGAAGAATGGAAAGGAAACCTTTTCATTGGATGCCTGAGTGGTGAGCATATTAACAGGATTGTGATGAAAGATAATAAAGTGGTAGGAGAGGAACGCCTTCTTGCAGACCAAAGTGAACGATTCAGAGATGTACTGGACGGAATGGATGGAAACCTCTACGCCGTCACAGATAGTGGAAAGCTTTATAGAATTTCAAAGAAATAAGAAAAAGCCGGGTTGAAGATGTGCAACCCGGCTCTTTTTTTGTTAAATAATTATCTGTCAATAATTGTCAAATAGGAACTTTCTGCTCCCTTTTCCAATTCCAGCCTTTATTAAAATTTAAAATTAAGTCGGGCAAAAACCTGCCTTCCGGCGAATCCCATCTGTACCGGATCAAAAATTCCACCGGCTTCTGTATTCCCATCACTAACGTGTGCACTTTGCAAAGTTGGGTACCTGTTGAATATGTTTTTGCTTCCCAGAGTAAGATTGAGATTATTTGAAAATTCATACCCAAAAGAGATATCAGTGGTTACTTTGGGATTGTATACCTGTTCTGAATCATCATATCCGATTAGTGTTACTTTATCAAATCTTACCATTTGAAGATTTACATTGAATTTACTGATCTTATAGTTGAGGTTTAAATTAACTTTTGTTTTTGGAGCAGAAGCAAGAATAAAAGCTCTTTCTCTTGGGCTTAGGTAAGTATCTTCTTTCCCTTTCAGCTGTTCAGAAGTATTTACTCTGGTGATTTCCATATCATTATAATTTCCTGCTAAAGTAGCCGTTAATTTTCCTGATCCCAGATTTTCGCTATAGCTTAATATGACATCGATACCTTTAGTTTTGGTATCTATGGCATTGGAAAAAAATTGAACTTGATCTATAAAAGGATAGAGTTGTTGAAGTTCTGTAGGAAGCTCTTCTCTTGGAAAATAGCCTGTCAAAACGATTCTGTTTTTTACACTGATATAGTATCCATCAACTGTTGCTGTGAATTTTCCGGTATTGAATGTAAATCCTGCACTTCCATTTACTGAAGTTTCTTGCTTGAGTTGCTCTATTCCAAGTTTATTAGCAAGATCACTGTCATTTGAAGCCAATTGAATTGTCACTAACTCACCCCCTTGGAAGTTGGTAAATTGCTGACTGTAATATTTCTGAGCTAAAGAAGGAGCTCTGAAACCAGTGGAAACAGATCCTCGAAAAGCAAACTGCGGGGTAATGGCATAGCGGGTGGCAAATTTACCATTTAATGTACTTCCAAAGTCATTGTAATTCTCAAATCTTCCTGCCACACTGATCATCCATTTATCTGTTATGTCAAGTTCCGTATCAAGATAGGCAGCAAAATTATTTCTGCTTTTACCTAAATCAATTGAGTAACCGGGAAATCCTTGTGAACCTCCTGGGCGATAGCGCACAGGATCAGAACCCGGCACTTCTACCCATAAATTCTTCGACGTGTCAGCGGTTACAACATTTCCATTAATATCATACATCGCATATGAAGTTTCTTCTCCTTTTATAATATTAAATTTTTCATATCTAAATTCAGATCCAAACGCAATATTCAGACCTTTCAAAACTTTAAATTGCCTAACGGCGTTAAAGCCTGTTGTGTTTTGTAAAAGCGAATGCCCTCCTGCATTAAAGCTGGTGGGGGATTTGGCCCCCAGACTTGCATTGAGGGTTTGGTCGATTTGATAAGTAAATCTGTTATTTCCAAACGCATTATAAAAGTCAACATCCCAATTGGCAACTTTGAATTTTAACCCATTATCAAAGGTAAAATCTGTAATACTTGTATTTTCAATAGGATTGAATCCATTTGGATATATCGAAGGGATATTTTTATCATCATCCGCTGTTCTTGTCCATGCATAAGCTTTGGTATTCCTGTGTGAAAAGCCCTGGCGGGAATAGAACTTTAGCCCATCAGTTAAAGGAAGCTCAATATTTCCAAAGAAATATACATTTTGAGCTTTTGCATCTCCGAAGCGTTGTCTTGGAGCTGGAGGATCATTGTAGATTTCAGGATTAGCATTTCTGATTGCGTAGTCTTTGTTGATAAATTCAGCAGTGAAGTTACCAAAACCTCCCTTGTTGCCTATTTTCGTTCCCAGGTTTCCGCTGAAATCAAACGTAATTCCATCAACTTTATGATCGGAAACGACATCATTATTTCCCGGACTTTTAAAAAGGTTCATTCCATAAAAAGCATTTCCTTCAAAACCTTTATCCCGATCATTAAGGATAACATTAATGACTCCGGCGATCGCATCCGAACCATATTGAGCTGAAGCCCCGTCACGCAGCACTTCAACCCGTTTAATTGCTCCGATAGGAATGGTATTCATATCGTATCCCGTATTTCCTCTTCCTTTGGTTCCAAAAAGATTAATCAGGGAAGATTGATGGTATCTTTTTCCATTAAGGAGTAAAAGAGTCTGATCCGGGCCGAGCCCTCTTAATGTAGCCGGATCTACTGCGTCGGCACCATCCGATCCGGATTGTTTGTTAGAATTAAAGGAAGGGGCAGAGAACTGTAAAAGTTGGTTTACTTCTACCTGGCCTGTCGCCTGGCTTACCTGTTTGATATCGATAACATCAATAGGAACAGGAGTATTAATGACCGTTCTTTTTTTGTTTCGGCTTCCGGTAATAGCTACTTCATCAATTTTAGATTCTTTTGTCAGGGTATCTTTTACCAGCTGAGCATAAGATAGTGAAGATGCCGTAAGAAAAATGACGCTAATGTATTTTATCTTCATATTGATAATTTTGAGTGGTGGTTAACTCAAAATTATCAATATTTATTTGTAAATCAATACTTAAATTAAATATTTGTTATGAATGTCTTAATTTAATCTTGTTTATGTTAAATGAAAGTAAAATAATAATTAAAATATTTGATTTAATTAAAATTTTCAACATTAAAAGCTGGTAATGATTCTGTTAATACCTTCTTCCAGAATTTCTTTGGAAGTAGAAAAGCATATTCTGATGTGCCCTTCAGCTCCTTTTCCAAACCATCTTTCCGAACCGGGAACAATGGCTACTTTTCCATGTTGTAAAACATGTTGTGCAAACTGATCGCTGGACATTCCATTTTCAATCTTCGGAAATAATACAAAAGTAGCTTCGGGAAGATTAGGGGTTACAAGTCCTGATCCATTCAGAAGCTGGAAAGCCAGATTTCTATTTTGTTCCAAGTGGTTTAAAAACTCTTTATACCAAGGTTTGGCCTTTTCCAATGCCACACTTCCTGCAATCTGTGATAGAGTAGAAACACCTTCTATCGTAGAGTTGAAATTGGATTTTTCTGTAAAATCTTCAAGAACTTCCTGATCATTACATAGAACAGCTCCAATTCTCAATCCTGCAATTCCAAATGACTTTGAGAATCCATATACAGTAAAACTTTTTCTTTTGGCTTCTTCAGAAACAGATGAGTAGGTGTGAAAATCCCTGTTATCATAAATAATATCACTCCATATTTCATCACTCATTACCCATAAATCATGAGCTGAAGCAATCTCTGAAACCTTCTTTAATACTTCCTTGGAATATACCTTGCCAAGTGGATTGTGCGGATTACAGATGCTTATCAGTTGAGTATGAGGATTAATTAAAGAAACCAGTTTCTCAAAATCAATTTCACCGGTTTGGGTATTTACCGGGCACAGCCTTACGATTCCACCAGCCGTTTCTACAGATTTTTTAAATAAAAAATCTACAGGATCCAGAATGATGGCTTCATCACCAGGTTGTAAAACATATTTAGCGATCAGGAACATTCCCTGTGCAGCGCTATTAACAGCAAGTACATTCTCAGAAGTAAAGTTACCATGCTTTTCCTGATTAAAATGATAGGCCACACTTTTCTTAAATTCAGGAAGTCCGGAAAACGGGCCATAGCTCAGATAGCCGTCCTTTATATAATCAATGATTCCCTGTTCTATTTCAGGAGCCGTTCTAAAATCCGGATCAGCAGCTGTTAAAGGGATAATTCCTTCTTCCAGGGTGGCCCATCTTCCGTTATAGGCTTTTCTTTTTAAAGCTTCAAAATTGATATCGTTATTGGTGAACATTTTTTTTATTTGTAAGATATGGGTAAAATATTGTCTGTGTGTTGGTCTGTCGGGAGAAGAAACTGGTTCAATAATATTCTGCCATTATTGATGTGGATTTCTATTTCAGGCTTCCTTTCCATTTCATATTTGCGGAAAGCTTCTCTAATAGAGTGTTCTTCAACTAAATATTTAGTCAGTATATAAGAATCTTTCAATGCTGAGGTTACTCCCTGACTGGTAAAAGGGATAAGCGGATGGGCTGCGTCTCCGATGAATACAATGTTATCTTTATAGAAAGGATTAAGTTCTTCCAGCTCGTAGACGCACCATAAATGTACATTTTCATAGTTAGATTGTTGTATAATGGAGGATACTAAAGGATGCCAGTCTGCAAAAAGTTCAAGCATATACTTTTTCAGATTCTCTGCCGTGTGTTCATTGACTTTATATTTTTCATTGTCAAACTGAGAGTACCAAAGAATGGTATCATGAGAAAGCTTAAGAATTCCAAAAGTAAGTCCACCCTGATCGTGATGGAATTTCATGAAATCATTTTCAATAGAAGCTGCGATGTCTTGATTTTTAATAATATTAACCACCTCATTTTCTCTTACCTGTCTCATTTTTTCATCCTTAAAAAGATTTCTTCTGATTCTGCTTCTGGAACCGTCAGAAACAATAGCTATTTCAGCATCTATAGCTGCTCCATCAGAATGCTTAAGTTTTCCTTTTTCTGTATCAGAAGGAATTACTGTGGCATTATATGTTATTTTCTCAGGAGAGATGTTTTCTGACAGAAGCTGGATGAGTGAATGTCTTGAAATGGCAAATACATTGTTGAGGTCCTTTTCTGCTAATTTTTTTCCTGTATGGGAATATTGTATATATTTTTTCAGAAAGCTTCCGTGTTTAAAAAGAAGAGCAGGATCTATAATCTGGGTTAGATACTCAATGCCTTCCTGTGGGATAAGAAAGCCATGACCTGCCAGATCTTCTTTTTTTCTTCTTTCATAAATATGGTAATCAATGTTATATTTTTCAAGATAATTCGCCATGCTTAAGCCGGAAATACCAGCGCCCACGACAGCAATTTTGTTCATGTTCGGAATAATGGTTTTTTTCAGGTTGGTGTTTAAATACTTTTCGGTCTGTTTTTATGGTACAAAAGTAAATTAAAATCATTCATTATTTTTAAAAAATGAATTAAATTGATTCTTGTTTTTTGAGAAATTAGATGAAAAGAGTAAAAATATAAGGATCTATAAGTGAGATTTTGAGGAAGGTATTTGTGGAATAATTGAACAATATAAAAAGCCGGAAATCAATTCCGGCTTTTTTTTATATTTATGCTTTTTCAAGCTGCACAGTAAAATGTCTTAATATTTCAGGCTCCCATGTAATTTTATACCCTTTCGCGACTTCTTCACGTCTTTCATATACGTTCTTTATTGCGGCAGCAATATAGTCCATATGATTGTTGGTATAGGTTCTTCTAGGGATCGCAAGACGTACCAATTCCAGTTTTGGGTAACGGTTTTGCCTCGTTTCAGGATCTCTGTCTGCCAATAAAGTTCCAATTTCTACAGTTCTGATTCCAGCTTCTTTATAGATCTCAAGACCTAAAGTCTGGGCCGGATATTCCTCACGGGAAACATTAGGAAGGAAATTTAAAGAATCAATGAAAACAGCATGTCCTCCGATGGGTTTCTGAACCGGAATTCCGTACTCAATAAGTTTGTTTCCAAGATATTCAACCTGAGAAATTCTGCTTTCGAGATAAGCAAACTCTGTAGCCTCATTAAGACCTACCGCCAAAGCTGCCATGTCTCTTCCAGCCATTCCTCCATAAGTAATGAACCCTTCATAGATGATGGTGAAATTTGATGCTTTTCTGAAGATTTCTTCGTTATTTAAAGCGATAAAACCTCCAATATTTACGAGCCCGTCTTTTTTAGAACTCATTGTCATTCCTTCACCATAAGAGAAAATTTCTTTACAGATCTCTTTGATGCTTCTGTTTTCCTGCCCTTGCTCTCTTTTCTTAATGAAGTACGCATTCTCTGCAAATCTTGCGGAATCAAAGAATACCGGAATACCGTATTGGTCGGAAAGAGCTTTTACTGCTTTCATATTTTCCAGAGAGACAGGCTGCCCTCCGGAAGAATTACAGGTAATTGTAATCAGACAGAAAGGTATATTTTCCTTAGGATTGCTTTTATAAACTTCTTCAAGTTTTTCAAGGTTGATATTTCCTTTAAAAGGATGAAGGTCATTGATATCAAAAGCTTCATCAATCGTACAGTCGATGGCATGTGCTTTTCTGAACTCAATATGTCCTTTTGTCGTATCGAAATGAGAATTTCCGGGAACTACATCACCTTCTTTCACCAAAACGGAGAATAGTACATTTTCAGCAGCTCTTCCCTGGTGGGTAGGTAATAAGTATTTGAATCCGGTAATTTTTTCAACAGTATTCTGCAGCTGCTCAAAAGAACGGGACCCTGCATAGCTTTCATCTCCAGTCATCAATGCAGCCCATTGTTTGTCAGACATTGCTCCGGTTCCGGAATCTGTTAAAAGATCGATATAAACATGTGAAGATTTTAGGTTGAAGAGATTGTAATTTGCTTCTTTAAGCCATTGTTCTCTTTCAGCTCTTGTAGATTGGTGGATTTCTTCCACCATTTTAATGCGGAAAGGTTCCGCGTACGGTAAATTCATGGGTTGGTATGTTTTTAAATTGTGTGTAAAAGAAAATGTGTTTGAAAATAATTTTCAAATTCATCAATGTACATCTAAAGAAGAATAGGTATTATTCCGGTGCTTTAAATATATTCTCATCAGAATGGAACCCGGCAACACCGCCACTTACTGCAAACTTCATAGCAGAAGCAGCAGTCATTCCTACTACAGGTTTGATGTTTTTTTCTTCAGTAACAATTACCCAGCCCGAAATGGCATAAGAATGGGGTAAATATACCGCAACGTAATTATGCTTGTCAACGTCCGACATTTCTTTTTGAGTTAAAAAGCCGATTCTCCAGATTTCCGGATTTTCATTCGTTTTTACCCATACAGGATCGTTGAATTTTTTCTTGTCACCCACAAAAGAGGACATGACGTCCTTGGTAGGAGTGTAAATATGTTTTACTCCCGGTGTTTTTTCCAGTAAGCTATCCATGGTGTCAAAAAAGAATTTTCCCACCACAAATTTATTTCCAAGATAGCCTAAAATAGCAGTAAGTAATATGATTGAAACGAAAACAAGCCCCGGAACCTGTTTTGCAAGTGAAGGAACAAGATTGTCTATTGCGCTTACAATATACCAGATTACAAAAATTGTAAGTCCGATTGGTCCAATGATAACCAGCCCCTGAAAAAAGTTTTTCAGGAATAGATTGGCAATACTTTCAAAGCTTGGTTTCTTCAACGTTTATTCTTTACTGTTTATATTTTTAACCGTGAATGGTTTCTTTATTTCCGTAGGATTTAATAATATTGGCTTCATATTCCAGCCAGGCTTCCCATCGTTCATTTACCTTTTCAGGATCTCCAAGCTGTCTTGCAAATGCAATGAAAGTTGTATAATGGTTGGCTTCAGAGATCATAAGCTCTCTGTAGAAGACTTTAAGTTCTTCATCTTTGATATTTTCAGTAAGAACCTTAAATCTTTCACAGCTTCTGGCTTCAATCATGGCTGCAAAAAGCATTTTGTCTACAATAAGATCCTCTCTGCTTCCCTGGATGATAAATTTGGCAAGTTCATTTACATAATCATCCTTTCTAGCTCTTCCAAATTGATACCCGCGCTTTTTAATGATCTCATGAACCTGATTGAAATGATCCAGCTCTTCCTGTGCAATAGCAAGAAGTTCTGTCACGATCTCCGGATATTCAGGAAGCATTGTGATGAGACCAATGGCATTGGTAGCCGCTTTTTGTTCGCACCATGCATGATCCGTTAAAATTTCTTCGATGTTTCCTTCTGCAATGTTTGCCCACCTTGGATCGGTTGGGAGTTTCAACTTAAACATGTTTTAAATTTTTGTAAATTTAAAACAAATTAGGCATATTCGGTACTTTTGATGAGGTAGAATTTATATTCTGTTAGGTTTTGTTTAACGAGGCGCTTGTTTTATGCCGTATTTATAAATGGCAAAGCTCTTGGATTATTATATTTTTTCTTAAATTTCTATCTAGTAACGAAACTAATAATCAGATAATCATTCGAATGAATATAATAAGACCGTTCTGTTTGTCAATAGGATATTTATTACTTTTTATAGGGGTAGGAAACATGCAGGCGCAGGAGACAAAAGATTCACTTGAAATCTTGTTCAAACCCTATGCAAGCCTTCGCGGACATTTGGCGGCATATGATAATAAGTTGGAACTTCAGGAAAATGCTTCCAGAATTGGATTGGAAGTAAATGTTAAAAACCGTGACTTTGGGTTTATTGCAGGAGGCGAAATTCAGTTGAATATGTTTAAAGGAGGTACCTCCTTTAATGTTGACGGAAATTTGTCAGGCGGTTTTTTTAGTGTAGAGTCAGCACAAAAACAACAGGTTTTTGGTAACCGTCTCGGGTATTTAGGATTAGATTTCGGAAAATTCGGAACCCTTACCATCGGAAAACAATGGAGTGTTTATCGTGATGTTACTGCTTATACAGACCGGTTTAATGTTTTTGGAGCACGGGCATCCGCAACATTTATCGGAGGAACGGATGGTGGAGAAACAGGAACCGGGCGCGCAGATCAGGCAGTTATTTATCGAAATCATTTCGGCCCATTCTATATTGGTGGGCAGATTCAGGCCAGAGGAGGAAATAATGCTAAGTTTATTGATGGATTCGGAGCTTCTCTTCAATATGAGATAAAAGAAGGTTTTTTTGCAGGAGCTGCTTATAACAGAGCTTTACTTAGTGACGATCTTGTCAATGCCGGAAGAATTATTGGGCTAACAGGGCAACCTACTTATTTTTCTTTAGGAACTAAATATATTGGACCAATCATCGATTTTAGTATTGTTGGAGTAGTACAGAAAAATGGGGATTTTTCTCAAGGTTCTTACCTTGATCCTGCGATGGGATCATTACCTCTTACAACCGTTTTCAATGCCAAAGGAGTAGAAGTCTTCGGGAAATATAAATTCCAGAAGTTCTCGGTTTTAGCAGGATATAATCTTTACGTTCCGGATCTAAAGGCTATATCAGAACAATATCACCTGGATCCCGGATTCAAAAAGAATGATATTATTGTAGGACTTTCATATTCTCCCTTCAGATTTGCTCAAATTTATAGCGAACAAAGATTTTCTATGGGAAAAACAGCAGCAGGAGAAAGAGAAAAGAGTGTTTTCACTTTGGGTCTCAGAATTGATCTTTCAGGAACCTTTAGTAAGAAAGTTAGTCTTTAACAGCTGTTTTCTTTTTTAAAAATTCAAGAATATTCCATCCCAATGCATCTACTTTTTTCAATCCTGCAGAAATAGCGAATGCTAGAATAATATTAATGATATAAATGATAACAATCAAGAGCCACCAAGGCATATTTTCTTTCAGAGGAACCACCAGAAAGTAAACTAAGGAAGAGCTTATCCCCTGTGCAAAATAGAAGAAGATAGCATTTTTACCTATATAAGTGATGAGATTTTCTTTAGTGACTTTTAATCTGTTATAAAGAACGAATAAGGTAACTAATGAAAACTGCGCCCAAATAATATAAGGAATCTGTGGCGGAAATTTATTCTTATTGATCTTATAGAAAATTTCATTTCCGTAATACCAGAACATCCATATTAAAGCTACTGCTACAAGGGTATATAAAACAGGAACAATTTTAGTGGGAATCTTTTTTCCACGCATTCTGTTTCCAATTAAGAATACTGTCATGTAAAAGGCTACATAGCCCACCTGTCCTGTTGGGTAATATTCCGGGAAGATGTTGAATAATAAAGTGAGGCCTATACAAAGCCCAATGAACCAATTGATATGATTTGGGAAAAATCTTAAGATTAATACTCCTAAAACGGTAAGAATATAATAGACTTTAAGATACCAAAAGCTTCCCATTACTACTGGGAAAGTATCAGCATTGGTATATTGATGAAGATACCAGTTGCCCAGGTTCTGCCATTGAGGGATGGTTGAAATGCTGGTTGTGGAATATTTTGATCCAAATGTTGAATAAAAACTCTGCAGCCACTCCAAAGAAAAGAATGAAAGACCAAATACCTTAAAGAAATAATCCAAAAAGAACAGAAAAGTCACAAAGATCATATAAGTGATCTGTAATTTGAGCAATCTATAGAACGTTTTCTCAATATTAGTTCCTGAAGTGATTCCGCTTAATGCATAAAATAAAGCAACATCAAAAACAAGGGAAAAGACCCTTACTTCTGCAGGAATATAAAACTGCCCCGACCAGAAAGCTGTATGGATAAAGATAATGGATAGGGTAGCCAATCCTTTGGCGAAGTCAATATAGAGATCTCTGTTCATTATGATAGATATGGGGTCAAAAGTAAATAAACTTCCGTTATTTTTCAAATCAAATAAAAAGAGGCAGAACCTGATGATCTGCCTCCTTTCTTAAATATGCTAAAAATGAATGTTTCTTTATTGAAGATGCTTAAATTCTTCCGCTGAAATTTCTCCGGACTGAATTTTTCTTAATTCATCTATATATTGGCTCATGTAGGCGTCAATTTCTGGGTTTACCTTGTTTTTAGCCATTTTGTAAGTTCCATTAAGAACTCCCTGATAATAATAGAAGAAATTGTAATCAAAGTTGGATGCATTAAGGTCATACTGTCCTAAAAGGAAACCTAAACGAACAGCTGATCTTCTCTGTGCAGGAGTACCATGGTGTCCTGGGCTACTGGTTTGATAATCTCCAATGCTTTGAGCAAATTCGTAAGCAGCGGCAATTTCAGAGAAATTTGTTTTGTTATAACCATTTGGTCTTCTTAGATAATATCCTGCGAAACCGTCAGCTTCAAGCTCATTAGGTCTTGCCGTATTTTCATTGACTGAAGGAAGTCCAAAGATATACTGTAGCTGATGTCCATACTCATGAGCAAGAATCATCGCATTGACAATATCACCGCCTTTTGCTTTTGCATCATAATAGATGGCGTATCCATAATAGATTTTTCCTGTAGAATAGGAAATCGCATTATACGTTGAATTAAAATTGGATGCATCGTTCACAAAACGCAGAGTAGGATTGCTTCTTCCCCATAAACTTGCAATTTTAGTCATTTGAGCATTCATAAAATTGGTGTCTGTGGCATTCTGAAGTCCGGTCATTAAAACAGAATTGGAGCTCCAGTTGTTATCAACATAAGAGCAATTTTTTTCAACGGCTCCAGGTTGTTCAATTTTTGCACTAAGGCTTTCCTGTTGAGGAAGAGCAGCTTCTTCCATTTTGTCATCACTACATGCTGTCAGGAATGATGCAGCAATAGCGCCTGCTATAAAGCAGAGATTAAAGTTTCTTTTCATATAATTATTTAGTTGGTAAAACGAAGGTAAGAAATTATCTTTTATGTATGAGCACTTTAGTAGTAAAAATTATTCAAAACATAGTGAATATATTTTTTCAATAAAAAACATTGCTTTGATTGTAAGGTGATTAGAATTTTATTTGTATATTTGCACCTCGAAATAACTAAAAATTTATAAACAATGTTTGCAATTGTAGAAATAGCAGGGCTTCAATACAAAGTTGAGCAAGACCAGAAGTTGTTTGTGAACCGTTTAAAAGGAGACAAAGGAGGAAAAGTTTCTTTCGATAAAGTTCTTCTTACTGTAAACGGAGCAATCACTGTAGGCGCCCCAGCTGTAAGCGGAATCACTGTGGAAGCAGAGATCCTAGACCACGTAAAAGCTGATAAAGTAATCGTTTTCAAAAAGAAAAGAAGAAAAGGTTACAAAGTGAAAAACGGTCACAGACAATCTTTAACTCAAATCGTAATCACTGGTATTACAGGATTTGAAGGCGGAGCTAAAAAAGCAGCTAAAAAAGAAACTGTAAAGTCTGAAGTTCTTTCTGACAACGCAACTGTTAACTTTAGTGAAGATCACGAGTTGAACTATCACTTAAAGAAAAACAACTTGTCTCAGTCTAAAGAGAACAGAGAAACTTTAATTACTTTAGGTAAAGCAGTTAAAGTTGAATTAGAAAAGAAGATCCTTACTCATGAAGAAGTAGATGCTGCTATCATTAAGAATATCGATCAATTTAAAGCACTTAACAAATAATCCAGTAATAAAATGGCACACAAGAAAGGAGTCGGTAGTTCCAAGAACGGTAGAGAGTCTCACTCTAAAAGATTAGGTGTGAAGATTTTCGGAGGACAAGCTGCTATTGCAGGAAACATCCTTGTTAGACAAAGAGGTACTCAGCACCACCCAGGTGATAACGTGGGAATCGGTAAAGATCACACTTTGTTTGCATTAGTAGATGGTAAAGTAGTTTTCAGAAAGAAAGCAAACAACAGATCTTTCGTATCTGTAGAGCCAAACGCATAATTGTAAGCGTTTTATAAAAATTAAAGCCTCAGCATTTTTGCTGAGGCTTTTTTTGTTTTTCTTATCTAAAAGTTAAATTTATTATAAATAATCTACGGGTAGTGAAATATTTATATATTTGCTATATATCAAATAACAAATGACATGCGAAAGCCGAAAAGCTTATAGAGTAGGCAACAAATTAAAACTAAATACTATGAAAAATTTAAAAAAATTATCAAAAAGACAGCTGAAAACAATTGCTGGAGGGGAGGGATGTCCAATTCCAGCTTCATGGTGCAGCGAATGGTGTGGATGGAGTGCATGGCAAAAAGCACATTGTGCCAATGCAGTTATTGATATGCCTTGCGACTGCTAGTCTATTTCATATAAACAGTCAGAAAATTGACATAGAATCCTATGAAGAATTTAAAAAGACTTACAAAGAAGAGCCTGAAAAATATTAACGGAGGTTCAGAATATTGCCCTCCTGTAACAGATGATTGTTTCAATTGGTGCAGATGGACACCGCGGCAGAGACAACGTTGTTTACTTGAAGTGCTATGTATGCCTTGCGATGAATAAATAAAAATAAAGCTGAAGGCATTGTTTCTGAGAAGCAGTGTTTTTCAATTTATCTGCTTCAATAAATTCTAGAGGAGTTCTAGAAATCAAAAAATATATAGAATAGATAATTAATTAAAACTAAATACTATGAAAAATCTGAAAAAATTAACAAAAAAGAATCTGAAAGTAATTAATGGTGGGGCAGGAAACTGTCCTCCTGTAGCAAGTTCTTGTAATGCATGGTGCCGTTGGACTACATGGCAAAAGTTACATTGTCCGAGTAATATCTTTGAAGAGCCTTGTGAGTGTATCTAATGCAAATTATTCTATAGATATGAAAAATTATAAAAAAATTACAAAGAAGCAATTGAAGTCAATCATTGCAGGAAATGACTATATGTGTCCTGATTTTTTGGCAACAACATGTGCTCAATGGTGTGGGCTTACTCCTTGGCAGCAACAATACTGCCCAAATGCAGCAGAAGAAATTATGCCTTGCCAGTGTTAATTTTTAAAGAATAATAAAATAAATCGGGCGGCTTCGAAGAAGCCGCCCGATTCTTTATATCATATTATTTACTTAGAACCCTACCTGAATTCCGGCCTTAACGCCAAATTTTGAAATATCAGGTCTGTCAAGATAATTTCCTCTCCAGTTAAAATCTACTCTGAATAGCCTTAAATTTCCAATACCAATGTTTTCAATACCAAATCCATATTCATAGTAAATATGTTCATTTGGAGCAGAGTATTTAAAACCTTCCACATTAATTGCTTTGGATGCATCGCTCAAAGTCCCGTAAGCTGCTCTTATAAAAGCTACTTCTCTAAACTTTAGCTTTTTGATTAAAGGAATATAAGACAATATTTTACCATTAAAATGGTGTTCCAAATGAAGAGTAGTATAAGCATCGGCTACAAATTCATAATAATTAAGCTGTGAGAACGTATTCGGAACCAAACCATAAGAAAGGTTAGCTGGAATAATATTCTGTAAAGCCAAAGGAACTGTGTTGAAATTTTTACCGGCTTCAAAACTCACAACGGTTTTCCCTAATGTTCCGATCAAAAATGGTTTGTAGAACATAAACTGCAGCTTATCATAGTTGAAATCAGCATTGAATAAACCTTCAATACCTCTTGTGTATCTTAGTACAATAGTAGGAGCCAGGTTTCTTGCCTGATACCTGTCAATTCCGGTTTGGGAAAATCTTGCGCCCGGTTTAGCGATCAAACTAATGGTAACATGAGAATCATTTACCGTTTTTCTTAGTTGACCATCCGGCTGATAATACATAAGGTTAAATTTTTCCGGAATGGCAGACTTGATACTTTGCATAACTCCATCAACTCTTATCTGTATGTTTTTCCAGGGTTCAATAGCAGCAAAAACACTTGTCTGATTTACAGAACTTAAAGAAATATTCTCTCCTCTCGCAAAAAACGTACTTGAAGATAAAGAACGTGATGCCACTCCGTCACCAGATGTAAGCTGTCCTCCTAGCTGAACAATGTCTCTGCTGGTTCCGGCTCCAATCATAAATCGATTAAGCCTGTTGAACATATATCGTGCTTCAGCTCCGTATTTTACCTGATGGTCTTTAAATCCGTAAGCAGTATAGAATTGAACTCTCCAAGGGTCATTCAAACCAAAATAAGATCTTGCCCCGATTCTTATTCTGTCTCCTTCCACTTCATTTCTTCCATATATGGAGAAAATAGGTCCGAAGTCCACGCCTTTAAAAGCATTATAATAACGGGAACCAAGAGTCTCAAATAATTTTACCATACGGTTGAACTTAGGCGTTTGTTGTAATTGATCCAACATTTTATAAACACCCTGTTCAGATTTAGATAAAGTATCAGGTCTTGCCTTTGTCCAGTAAGCTTCCTCTTTATCAGTAAACTTATCATCGTATTCTTCTTCTTTTCGTTTGAAAACTTTCGGATCAAGAGGAATGTTGAATTCATAATTAGAATAATCAACAGATTTTCGCGCAATAATACTCTTAGATCCTTTCTTCTTTGAAAAAGGACTCATCTCAACCTCAGTAACCAATTTCTTAGGAAGGAATGTTGTTTCATCTGGATTGTCATATTCCAGTTGAGTATAAACACTATTCACGAAATTAACATTGATTTTTTGTGTTGATCTTAAAGTCGCTCCCAGAACAGCGTAAGTATCTGTATCTATATAAAGATTTCCCTGAAATGCCAGCACATCCTTACGCTTAGGCTGATATCTTATCTGAAAAGCCTTTTCTCCACGAATAGAAATGGTATCTACAAGATTATAGTCATAAGTTCCGAATCCATCTGTTCCTGCCGGACTCTGAAATCCAATATCAAAATAATTTAAAGTATTATCATAAATATTGATATCCCTGTAAAGGTTCTTTGCGGAAACAGTAATGACCTGATTATCTTGAAATCCTGAGGTTTTTTGAGCAACCAAAGTTCTTTTACTGTCTTTGTCCGGTTTATTCTTACCATAGTTTTCATAAACAGCCTCATTTAGGAATATAGGAAGACCAAGCCTTCCACTGGCAGTAGAATCTGCGTAATCAAAAATAAAATCCAGCTTATTGAAGATTTTCTTCTTCATAAAGGCGCTGTCTATATTATTAAGGTCAAATTGAGTCTTTTCATATTCTTTGTAGGAATAAGTATCAAACTTTTCCAGACCGTTATTTCTTTTTTGAGCCCAAACCTTTTGCATAATGGCATAAGCCGGGTTTTCCTTTTTGCTTTTATATTTAGGTTTTCCAGCCTGGATCACAACTTCCTGAATATTGCTTACCTTGGCCTGAGAAAGCTGAACAAAAATATTTTCCGCATTTTCAGGAGTAACGTCAATAGTTTCTGTAGTATAGTTCTTTCTGGCAAATCTTAACCTTTGAATAATACTGTCGGACTGAACACTGAAACTTCCCGAAGTTGTTGTAAGGATTGGAGCCTTGCTATCGTTAATAAAAATATCAACTTTGTTTACCTCTTTGTTGTTTTTGGCATCAACAATCTTTCCGCTGGCCCTGTTTTGAGCATATGCGAAGCTGGTAATGGTCAGGAAAAAAAATAAAAAATAGTGTTTTTTGGAGTTGTTGTTTAACATCATTCGTTTCTTCAGGCAATTAGCACAAACAAAAAGTATGCAGTTTTTTAAAATATATATATAAAAATAAAATGTTCTTACATTTCTATGTAAAACGGCAAATTTAACAAAAATAGTACTATCATTTGAGAAAAAATTATTTCTATGTTTATTGTCTTAACAGATAAGGATCAATTGATTAATGACAACGTAAAAAGTCACTGTATTTATGACTTATAGCCATTGAAATTCTCGTTTTTAAGATATAATAGATTAAAAAATCTTTAACGACTCCAGCAAAAAAATGAATTTTTTCAAATTTGATCTTGTTTTTAATTATCCTAATCAATTAAAATTATTCCATAAAACTTTTTAGGAGCTATTTCCCGCTATCCACTCTTACTCCTCACGCCTTTACCCTCCAAGGCTCTAACCCTCCACCTCTCCACACCCTGTTGCGGGGTAACCGTTACTATCGGGGCTAGGGTAGTAGGCATATATTATAAGTAATAAGTAATAAGTAATAAGTAATAAGTAATAAGTAATAGATGATAGGTTTTATTGCATAGGTAAGCATTCATATTATTAATAACTAGAATGTGTTTTTTATAAAAACCTGTCTTCTTATATATAAGTATACATCACATCTCCTGAAGTCTTTGTCATTGGCGAGGTTTAATCTTCTATTCCGGTAAGAACTCCCACAAAAGCTACCTATTCCTTTAAGAAGATCGAGTGGCTCTTTCAATTAGATATACCAGAAAGCTACTCACAATACAACCAGCACTATCATCTGTGAAAATCCGTGTCCTCTGTGGGAAATAAAAAAACACTGCGTTTTTCTATAAAATAATCTTACAGAATAACCATCATATCCTCCTGTCTCTTTATTTATCTATTTTCTCTGCACAATTTTTGTCATCCTGTAAGGATCTCAACACCGCATTATTAAAATAAACCTCTATCTATAATTTCCAACGTACAGAAATCCATCAATAGGAGTGGGCTTTAGCCCACTCAAATAAAATAAACGCCCAGCCATTGGCTTTAGCCCAAACCTATTTCAAAATAACTCTGAAAACTTACCCCATGTATTATTTATCATGTATACCTTCCATTACCCATTACCCATTACCCATTACCCATTACCCATTACTCATCATTATATAGATGGTATATCATATATAAACACCCCCATTTCTTCCCAACTTTCATCCCCTTGGACCCTTTCCCTCCAATCCCCAAACAAATGTTTAAAATTTTTCTCTCATAGTACCAGTGCTTTAAGGGTGAAACATTACCTGAATATGAATTTTATGTTAAATAAACTTGCGGGTAATGGATGAAGTTTCTATCTTTGCCCCACTGAAAAACGAAAGGGATTCAGTAAGCGCAGAAGAGCTTTTAAATAAGCATAAACATTATACTCTACGAAAGAGACAGATGAAAAAAAACTTTTAATTTTTAGGATTTAAAAGTTGCGAGTTAAAATAAAGTTTGTATCTTTGCAATCCCAATTAAGGGAGCGCAGGAGTAGAGGGATTGATGGTTAGGAAAGAGATTAAGGTTACTTAAAAAACTTTAAAATTTTCTTTCAAAACATTTGGTCGAATCAAAATAAAGTTTTACTTTTGCACTCGCAAATACGGAGCGACACTGACAGAAAGATTGCTTCGTTGAAAAGCGAAAGATATAAAGATCATTGACATACAATATAACAACCAAGTAAGGAAAAACTAAAGCGTTAAAAAACTTTGAGTGAGTCAGACAAACATACAATGGAGAGTTTGATCCTGGCTCAGGATGAACGCTAGCGGGAGGCCTAACACATGCAAGCTGAGCGGTAGAGATCTTTCGGGATCTTGAGAGCGGCGTACGGGTGCGGAACACGTGTGCAACCTGCCTTTATCAGGGGGATAGCCTTTCGAAAGGAAGATTAATACCCCATAATATAAGAGACGGCATCGTTTTTTATTGAAAACTCCGGTGGATAGAGATGGGCACGCGCAAGATTAGATAGTTGGTGAGGTAACGGCTCACCAAGTCTGCGATCTTTAGGGGGCCTGAGAGGGTGATCCCCCACACTGGTACTGAGACACGGACCAGACTCCTACGGGAGGCAGCAGTGAGGAATATTGGACAATGGGTTAGCGCCTGATCCAGCCATCCCGCGTGAAGGACGACGGCCCTATGGGTTGTAAACTTCTTTTGTATAGGGATAAACCTACTCTCGTGAGAGTAGCTGAAGGTACTATACGAATAAGCACCGGCTAACTCCGTGCCAGCAGCCGCGGTAATACGGAGGGTGCAAGCGTTATCCGGATTTATTGGGTTTAAAGGGTCCGTAGGCGGATCTGTAAGTCAGTGGTGAAATCTCACAGCTTAACTGTGAAACTGCCATTGATACTGCAGGTCTTGAGTGTTATTGAAGTAGCTGGAATAAGTAGTGTAGCGGTGAAATGCATAGATATTACTTAGAACACCAATTGCGAAGGCAGGTTACTAAGCAACAACTGACGCTGATGGACGAAAGCGTGGGGAGCGAACAGGATTAGATACCCTGGTAGTCCACGCCGTAAACGATGCTAACTCGTTTTTGGTTTTTCGGAATCAGAGACTAAGCGAAAGTGATAAGTTAGCCACCTGGGGAGTACGTTCGCAAGAATGAAACTCAAAGGAATTGACGGGGGCCCGCACAAGCGGTGGATTATGTGGTTTAATTCGATGATACGCGAGGAACCTTACCAAGGCTTAAATGGGAAATGACAGGTTTAGAAATAGACTTTTCTTCGGACATTTTTCAAGGTGCTGCATGGTTGTCGTCAGCTCGTGCCGTGAGGTGTTAGGTTAAGTCCTGCAACGAGCGCAACCCCTGTCACTAGTTGCCATCATTAAGTTGGGGACTCTAGTGAGACTGCCTACGCAAGTAGAGAGGAAGGTGGGGATGACGTCAAATCATCACGGCCCTTACGCCTTGGGCCACACACGTAATACAATGGCCGGTACAGAGGGCAGCTACACAGCGATGTGATGCAAATCTCGAAAGCCGGTCTCAGTTCGGATTGGAGTCTGCAACTCGACTCTATGAAGCTGGAATCGCTAGTAATCGCGCATCAGCCATGGCGCGGTGAATACGTTCCCGGGCCTTGTACACACCGCCCGTCAAGCCATGGAAGTCTGGGGTACCTGAAGTCGGTGACCGTAATAGGAGCTGCCTAGGGTAAAACAGGTAACTAGGGCTAAGTCGTAACAAGGTAGCCGTACCGGAAGGTGCGGCTGGAACATCTCATTTTAGAGCGTCGTTAGACGATAAAAAAATTAGTATCGCAAGATACAGAACTTACTTAAAGTTCAAGCTTTAGTTTTTTGTTTGGTTGATTATATTAAAAATACAAAACCCACTAGAAATTAGTAAAGGGATAGAGAGATTTTAGATTATAAATTATAGATTTTAGATTTAAAGAATCATTTAAAATTTTCAATTTAAAATTTAAAATTAATAATGAAGTCTCGTAGCTCAGCTGGTTAGAGCGCTACACTGATAATGTAGAGGTCGGCAGTTCGAGCCTGCCCGAGACTACTAATTATAAGACGGGAAGATATAAGACATCAGATGTCAGACAATAAAGTCTGTAATCTGAGATCTAAAATCTGAAGTCTACTAGAGGGGGAATTAGCTCAGCTGGCTAGAGCGCCTGCCTTGCACGCAGGAGGTCAAGGGTTCGACTCCCTTATTCTCCACATCGATGGTTTAATTTTAAAAAAGCAAATAGAGCCAAAAACAATATTTGCGAATTAGATCAGAAATAGATAAAGATCATTGACATTAACGGTAAAGACATCACAAAGAGATAACCGAGCACTTTCGAGTGCCGAGTTTATAAAAATATCGATAGACGAGAGTTTATCAAAAAATACTGAACTAATTTAATATTAGGAAAGAAATCGTTAAGGGCGTATGGCGGATGCCTAGGCTTTCAGAGGCGACGAAGGACGTGGTAAGCTGCGAAAAGCTGCGGGGATTGGCACACACGAATTGATCCGCAGATGTCCGAATGGGGCAACCCGGCTGGTTGAAGACCAGTCACCTCGTAAGAGGAGCAAACCCGGAGAACTGAAACATCTAAGTACCCGGAGGAAAAGAAATCGAAGAGATTCCGTAAGTAGTGGCGAGCGAAAGCGGATTAGCCCAAAAGCTTTTATATGTTTAATAGAATGTTCTGGAAAGAACAGCCGCAGCGGGTGATAGCCCCGTATATGAAAGGCATATTTAAGTGATAAATGAGTAGGGCGGGACACGTGAAATCCTGTCTGAATATGGGGGGACCATCCTCCAAGGCTAAATACTCCTGAAAGACCGATAGTGAACAAGTACTGTGAAGGAAAGGTGAAAAGCACTTCGAATAGAAGGGTGAAATAGAACCTGAAACCGTACGCCTACAAGCGGTCGGAGCAGCATTAAGCTGTGACGGCGTGCCTTTTGCATAATGAGCCTACGAGTTAATTTTACTAGCGAGGTTAAGGTATTAAGTACCGGAGCCGGAGCGAAAGCGAGTCTGAATAGGGCGCATAGTTAGTAGGATTAGACGCGAAACCTTGTGATCTACCCATGGGCAGGTTGAAGCTCTGGTAACACAGAGTGGAGGACCGAACCGGTTGACGTTGAAAAGTCTTCGGATGACCTGTGGGTAGGGGTGAAAGGCCAATCAAACTGGGAGATAGCTCGTACTCTCCGAAATGCATTTAGGTGCAGCGTCGTATATAAGTTTATTAGAGGTAGAGCTACTGATTGGATGCGGGGGTTTCATCGCCTACCAATTCCTGACAAACTCCGAATGCTAATAAATGTTCTACGGCAGTGAGGGCATGGGTGCTAAGGTCCATGTCCGAGAGGGAAAGAACCCAGACCAACAGCTAAGGTCCCCAAATATATGTTAAGTTGAAGCAACGCGGTTGGACTGCATTGACAGCTAGGATGTTGGCTTGGAAGCAGCCATTCATTTAAAGAGTGCGTAACAGCTCACTAGTCGAGCGGTCCGGCATGGATAATAATCGGGCATAAACATATTACCGAAGCTATGGATTTGTATTTTAGAATACATCTGGTAGGAGAGCATTCTATTTGCGCCGAAGCAGTACTGTGAGGTATTGTGGAGCGGATAGAAAAGAAAATGTAGGCATAAGTAACGATAAAGCGGGCGAGAAACCCGCTCACCGAAAGACTAAGGTTTCCTCAGCCATGCTAATCAGCTGAGGGTTAGTCGGGACCTAACGCGAACCCGAAAGGGGTAGTGGATGGACAATGGGTTAATATTCCCATACTTGCTCACACTAAAAAGGGGACGGAGTGCCGTACTTACTGGAGACTGACGGAATAGTCAAGGCCTAGCCTTCGGGCGAAGCTGCTGTAGGGAAAGTGCTTCCAAGAAAAGCCGAAGTGAAGCAACCCGTACCAAAACCGACACAGGTAGTCGAGGAGAGAATCCTAAGGTGCTAGAGTGAATCATGGTTAAGGAACTAGGCAAAATAGTCTCGTAACTTCGGGAGAAGAGACGCCATCAGCAATGGTGGCCGCAGTAAAGAGGCCCAGGCGACTGTTTATCAAAAACACAGGACTCTGCAAAATCGAAAGATGCAGTATAGGGTCTGACACCTGCCCGGTGCTGGAAGGTTAAGGAAGGTGCTTAGGGTTAAACCGAAGGCATTGACTGAAGCCCCAGTAAACGGCGGCCGTAACTATAACGGTCCTAAGGTAGCGAAATTCCTTGTCGGGTAAGTTCCGACCTGCACGAATGGTGTAACGATCTGGGCACTGTCTCAACCATGAGCTCTGTGAAATTGTAGTATCGGTGAAGATGCCGATTACCCGCAATGGGACGAAAAGACCCTGTGAACCTTTACTATAACTTCGTATTGACTTTGAGTAAGTAATGTGTAGGATAGGTGGGAGGCTATGAAGTGGGCACGCTAGTGTCTGTGGAGCCGACGTTGAAATACCACCCTTTACTTACTTGGAGCCTAACTTCTTTTAGAAGGACATTGCGTGGTGGGTAGTTTGACTGGGGTGGTCGCCTCCAAAAGAGTAACGGAGGCTTTCAAAGGTACCCTCAGCACGCTTGGTAACCGTGCGTAGAGTGTAATGGCATAAGGGTGCTTGACTGTGAGACCAACAAGTCGATCAGGTGCGAAAGCAGGACATAGTGATCCGGTGGTTCCGTATGGAAGGGCCATCGCTCATAGGATAAAAGGTACTCCGGGGATAACAGGCTAGTCTCCCCCAAGAGCTCACATCGACGGGGAGGTTCGGCACCTCGATGTCGGCTCGTCACATCCTGGGGCTGGAGAAGGTCCCAAGGGTTGGGCTGTTCGCCCATTAAAGTGGCACGCGAGCTGGGTTCAGAACGTCGTGAGACAGTTCGGTCTCTATCTATTGCGGGCGTTAGATGTTTGAGAGGGCTTGATTCTAGTACGAGAGGACCGAATTGAACAAACCTCTGGTGTATCAGTTGTACCGCCAGGTGCACTGCTGAGTAGCTACGTTTGGAAGAGATAAGCACTGAAAGCATATAAGTGCGAAACTCGCCTCAAGATGAGACATCTTTTAAGGGTCGTGGGAGATGACCACGTTGATAGGCTATAGGTGTAAAGACAGTAATGTCATAGCCGAGTAGTACTAATTACCCGTAGATTTATAGCCTGATATGGCGCACGAAAGTGCAGCAAGGTTAGCTCTTTGTGAAAGTTTTTATCGCTTAAACCAGATATCAGAGATTAGATCTCAGATATCAGACAAATTCGTCTGACATCTGATGTCTTGCATCTGACATCTTATATACAACCTTTAGGGTGGTTTTAGCGGTGGGGCTCACCTGTTCCCATTCCGAACACAGAAGTTAAGCCCACCAGCGCCGATGGTACTGCTAACGCGGGAGAGTAGGCCGCCGCCAGTTTTTATTTTATTTTTAAAAGTCTCATACAATTATGTATGAGACTTTTTTTTTGCTCTATACTCCACAGGAAAACAAGAATCGATAAGTAATGAGTAATAAGCAATGAATGATGAGTAATCAGGACTGTTCTCAATACCCATCATGATTATTTATCTAAGTTTTTACCTTTATTTATCCTGGATCTTTCCTTGTTATCATTACAACTCTAATTATACCCTCTATTGCCATCCTGTAAGGAGTTTTACCCATAACGTAAAAGAATTATAATACTTTTATTTTCAATAGTAAACATAGTAGTATAATAATTATGGATAATGCTCTTTTGGGTCTCTGCAGAATGACAAGGGGGAGAAAGGTTGCTAACAAACTGAAGTATCATACTAATACTCATCATTCATTATCTGACTTTCATCTATTATTTACAAATTGATGCCTTTTTCCCCCTAAAATTATTTGTAGTATATTTATTATTAAATAGAAGTAATTGTGGTAAAAATAAGGCTTATTTAAAGCCATGAAGGAAAGCTTGTAATGAATTACATTTAGATCTGAAAAAAGTCAAAGCAATTAATGATATAGATAATGAAAAGGAAGAAGGTTTTATTGCTCTTAAGAATAAAATTAGATTGAATCAACCAATTATTGACCTTGGCTTAGATAATCATAGAATCATCGTCTCCAATTTAATGTATAGAATTATATAGAAATAAAAAAAGACTTACAGAAATGTAAGTCTTTTTGCTCCTCCTGCTGGGCTCGAACCAGCGACCCTCTGATTAACAGTCAGATGCTCTAACCAACTGAGCTAAGGAGGAATGTCCTTTGTTTTAAGTGGTGCAAATATAATAGGAATATCCGTACCAAGCAAGTTTTTATAACTTAATATTTAGCAAAAATTGCTATTGTTTTATTTCTCAGTAAATTAAAATTGCATAAAATAAATATAATTTAAAAGACAAACACTAAAAATGGGTTTAAAGACTCTATCTTTTGAAACAAGATAAGATATTTCAGCTATAAAATGATCTATACAGGATCACTTTTAACAGATCTTGCAGTGCCAAGATCTTTTTTAAATATCCGAAATAATAGAATTTGAAGTGGCTTTATTCTTTGTCTGCTAATGGTATCCAAATCATTTGTTCTTATCTCTGAAATTGGACTATAATAGACTCAATTCGTCAATTTTCCTTATGATTGAGGGGGTAAGTTCTAATTTTTTCACCTCATTTATGGATAGGTAAAAACTTTGTAAATAAAAGGCAACAAAAAATGTTTCTGATGTAAGTTGTAATTTTTTCGTATTTTGTTATTTATAAGCTTAATCATTCCCGAATACCAAAATACTATTACTTCCATATAATTTCTTGCTTATCCTTTTCCTTTCTAATAATAAGTAGAATTTTATTTTTGTTCACAGAATATACTATTTTTGTTATATTTGGTTATAACACTAAACTTGTATTACTTATGAGATCTTCATTCAAGGAGAAATTTTATGAACTTATTCATGATGAATACAAACTCTATTATATAGCTCCTTTTGTTGATGAAATTTCAAATTTCTTAGATGAAAATAGGGATACTTACACTAATGTTTTAGACTTTGGATGTGGATTCGGAGACCTTTCTGATGTCTTTTATCAGGCGGGATTTGAGGTTACTGGAATAGATTCAGACATTGAAAGAATAACTGAAGCAAAAGCAAAATATTCAAATGTTAACTTTTTGAATTATAATTATACAGATGTCCTGCCTTTTGCCGATAATTCATTTGATGTAATTTTTTCAAGCAGTGTTGTACAGTATATAGATCATGATACTTTTTTTAGGGAGTGCCTCAGAGTTTTAAAGAAGGGAGGATGTGTCATTTTTCTTGAAAATCTAAAAAATAATCCTATTACAAGAGTTGGTAGAGCTTATCTGAAATTGAGAAAATTTGATTATCAATCATATCCATGGAATCATTTAACCTTAAAAGAAATTAAAGAAATGAAAAAGTTTTTTAGCTTAATCAGGGTTAAAACTTATCATGTCTTTGGTCCTTTACTTTATATATCAGGATTTAAAATTGTGAAGCCAATCTTAAAAAAGATTGATAAGATTCTGATGAATTTTAATTTTATAAAACATATTTCCTGGTTAGTTTTAATTATTGGTAAAAAATGATAACACAGAAGTATTCGAAAATCAATGTAAGAAATATTATCCCGTTCGCTTATAATGTAGTAAGAGCTAATAAAACGGAGGAATTTTTATCGTTTATAATTTGGGAGTTTTCTTGGCGGTTTTTTAAAAAAAATATAAAACTGCTTCAATTTAATAATGCCTTTCCAGATTTAATGATTGAGAGTGGATTAGATAGTCTTAAGAAAATCTCACATGTAAAGCTTCACGAAAGTTCAGTAGATTTAAGTCTAGTGTTTGCTAAAGGAAATATTGGAATTTTTGGCTCCGGAATAGAGGAACCTTCAAAACTATTCTTTCAAGACCATCATGGAATTACTACGGAATGTTTTGATTTTGGAACTAAGATCGAGGGTATTTTTATAGATAAAAGGGAAAATACTTTCATTTGTAGTGGTGGTATGGTATATAAATCGAATGATTTGGGATTGACATTTAAAAAGGTCCTGGATTTTTCTTCAGATGAGAGTAGATTCTTATTTGAAACAATAACAGAAACTGATAATCATATATTAATTGGAGAATATGGAAATGTTGAAAAAAAGGGTAAATGGACTTTTGTTGGTTATGTGTATGTATCAAATGATGAAGGAGAGACGTGGGAAAAAAATGACTTTTTAGAAAGACACATCAATAAACACATTCATATACTACAATGGGTTAATCAATTAAAATGTTTGATTCTTACGGAAGGCGATGATAAAAAAGGGATTTGGACAAACAAATCCGATAATTATTCATTACAAAGCAGGGATGAAAAGTCCGGATGGTTTAAACGGAATAGATTTCATATTCAAAAAGGGGGCTATACCAGCATCGCCGAAACCAAAGAAAATATAGTATTGGGTACCGATTACTATCATGGAACAAATTTTATGGTATCCACAACAGATCTTAAAACATTTGATTATGTAATGATTCCGGATCCGTATAGAAGATCTGTAATATTCAGAATGCTTTATTTGGAAAATGGGATTATTTGGGCAAGTCTATATAATCATTTAAGCCCCAATAGGAGCCTGCTTATGTATTCGGAAGATTGTGGTAGGTCTTGGTATAAATTTCTTGAATATGATGGCTCTCTAATAAAAATAAGTATAATCAGCAATGCTATCGGAAACCATTTTTATATTTTAGCAGAAGATCTGATCTATAATGAACAGAAAACGTATATCATTTCTCATTAGATACATGATTACAAATAAAAAAAGACTTACATTTCTGTAAGTCTTTTTTGCTCCTCCTGCTGGGCTCGAACCAGCGACCCTCTGATTAACAGTCAGATGCTCTAACCAACTGAGCTAAGGAGGAATGTCCTTTGTTTTAAGTGGTGCAAATATAGGACGAATATTTATACCCTGCAAATATTTTTAAGAAAAATTTTCAAAAAATTATAGTGTTCCTGTAATGGCTTTAATAATATCGCTTCCAAAGATCAGAGCCATTAATCCTAATAGGAAGATAACTCCCACCATCTGAGCATTTTCCAATACTTTTTGTGGAACCGGTTTTCCTACGATCATCTCATATAGTGTAAATATAACATGTCCACCATCAAGTCCCGGAATAGGAATAAGGTTAAGGAATGCCAACCATACTGAGAACATTGCTGTAAAGCCCCAGAATGCTGTCCAGTCAATAGAAACACCTCCTTGTGCATCTTTACTTACCGGCATATTCTTTACAATAGCAAGTGGACCACCTACTTTTTTATACCCTTGGATTTTTTTGTTGAAGATTAATTTAAACTGTTTAATCTGATATGTTAAACTCTCAATTGTAAGGGTAAATCCTCTTTTTATAGAACCAAAGAAACTATATTCATTATGAACCATAAATTTCTCAGCTTCTTTGAAAGAAAGAACACCAATGGTTCCCTCTTTAGATACTGGGATTTTAAGGTCTTCAAGCTGACTATTTCTTGACACCTGGAAGTCTACCACTTTTCCTGCATTAGGAACTACCAAAGGCTTTACTTCATCATAATAAGAAACAGGTTTCCCGTTGATGGCAACAATTTTATCACCTAGCTTTAATCCTGCATCAATTGTAGATTGGGTTACAATGGTATCAATAATAGGAGCCATTCTTGGAGTTAAGAATGATCTTGGTTCCGGATCATGAAATGCCATTACTTTTCCATCATCGCTGGTAGGAAAAGTAACCTCTTTTCCATTTCTGGAAACTGTGATTTCATCACTTAATAAAACGTCTAACGCCAGTTTTTTGAAGTCTTTCTGAACTTTTCCATCAACTTTCAAGATTTTATCTCCATCCTGGAAGCCCATTTTCTTGGCTGCTGCCGTATAGTGAAGGGGCGTATTGATTTTATCTGCGTCAAAAATTGTTTCTCCATTTTTTCCAACTAAAGCTGAGAATATGATCCAAGCTAGAAAGAAGTTTACTGTAACACCTCCTAACATGATAATTAGTCTCTGCCAGGCCGGTTTAGATCTGAATTCCCAAGATTCAGCCGGTTTTTTCATTTGGGCTGTATCCATACTTTCATCTACCATTCCGGCAATTTTTACATAACCACCGAAAGGAAGCCACCCGATACCATATTTGGTTTGCTCCGGATATTTTCTCCAATCGTCGTCAGAAAGTTTTGATATATCGATAGGAACTTCTTCCTTTTTCCCGTTTACCTCTATCACTTCAGTATCGGGTAGATTCTGAGAGAAGAATTTATACTTCCATTTTCCGTTGACTTTCTTCATAGAAAATATGGAGAAGTAAGGATCAAAAAACAGGAAGAATTTCTCTGCTCTGGTCTTGAACCATTTTGCCGGTAAGAAGTGCCCAAGCTCATGAAGAACTACAAGTATAGAGATACTCAGAATGAACTGGAAGAGTTTGATTGCTATTTCCATTAATAAATTTTAGATTTTAATTTGCAAAGGTAACAATTATCAAAACTATGCCAAATAAAAAAGCCTCTCTAAACGAGAAGCTTTGTCATATTTCAGGACTATTTGATTATAAATTGAATGAAACGCCAAGACTTCCGTTATTACCCACCTCTGCAAATACTCCAATTCTTTCTGTAAAGAAGTAGCGGGCACCAATATGAGCCCCTATTCCAAAATCTTTTCCAACAACTCCTACGTCAACACCCGGATATATATCCAACTTTGGCGGGAGGTTTAAGGCTTCTTGCAGGTGGAAGTTCAGTCTTCCGAAAACAAACACCCGATTGTCTTTATCGTTGTTCTTATAATTACTGAAGTAACCGTTAAGCCCGGCACCCACAGATATAAGCTTATTCAACCCATAATCATAAGTTCCCGTTATCCCGGTTCCGTATCCCCAGGCACTTAGACCCAGTTGAACCTTTTGATCTCCTTTTCCTGTCCATGCTTGAGCATTCGCCGTGATTCCAAAAAAGAACATCATCACCATAAAAACCAATTTCTTCATAAATTTTATATTTTTTTAATGATATTAATAAAAATTACCTGCATCAAAAATGAAACCGAAAGAGCCTGAATATTATAAAAATAGCAGACTTTAATAAATATTAAGAATTATAAGTCACTTTTCTTTATTAAACATAAAAGGTGTATTTTTATACATTATATATCGTCATAACTAAAAATAAAAAGATGAAGATTGTAGGACTGAACTTGGATATCATCTGGAAAAATAAAGCTGAAAATTTTACCATAATAGAGAACGAACTTCAAAATCTTGATGCAGATCTGTTTCTGCTTCCTGAAATGTTTTCAACAGGATTCTGTATGGATGCAGCTGAAGTTTCTGACAAAAATAAAGAGTCTCTGGAGTTTTTGAAAAAGATCTCAAAAGAAAAAAATGCAGCATTCTGCGGAAGCGCTGCAGTAGAAGAAGAGGGTAAATTTTATAACAGAATGTATTTTGTACAACCGAACGGTGAAATTACTTTTTATGATAAAAGACATTTGTTCTCTTTTTCAGGAGAAGATAAAGTATATACCTCAGGAAGAGACAGAGTCATTGTAGAGTATAAAGGAATACGATTTTTGCTTCAGGTCTGTTATGATCTTCGCTTCCCTGTGTTTGCAAGGAATAATGATGATTATGATGCTATTTTATACGTTGCGAACTGGCCTGAAAAAAGAGTAGGAGCTTGGGAGCATCTTTTAAAAGCAAGAGCCATTGAAAATCTTTCTTTTGTATTTGGCCTAAACAGAATAGGAACGGATGGAAATAATCTGTTCTATCAGGAAAGTTCTCATTGTTTCTTTGCTGATGGAAGAGAAATTTCGAATAAAAATGGAAATATAGTATCGGCAGAGCTGGATATGAACGAATTGAAAGATTTCAGAAATCATTTCCAGTTTTTAAATGATCGTGATCATTTTTCAATGGATTGATAAAAAATAAGGCTGAGTTAATTTAAACTCAGCCTTATTTTTAGTCTTAAATATATTGTTGCAGGAGGTTTGTTAATGTATTTACATCATGCACTCCACTTTCCTTCCATAGAAGTTCTCCATTTTTGAAGACAGCTAAAGTAGGAACTCCTCTTACTCCATATTGTGCTGCCAAAGCAGGGTATTGGTCCACATCAACTTTAATGATTCTGGCTCCTTCGCCTATATTTTCTTTTACAGTATTTAAAACCGAAGACTGAACCTTACAAGGTTGGCACCAGGTGGCAAAAAAGTCAATAAGTACCGGTCTTTCGGAATTGATGATTTCCTGAAATTTTTGTGACATAGTTTAAGTTTCTTTTTATTTATTTTTTATCAACTTCGTCCTGGATACCTTTTACATTTTTCCAGCTCGTTCCATCATAAGCTTCTACTCCGTTTTTCTTTAAAATTTCAATTGCCTGATCTGCTTGTACTCCTTTATTACAGAAAACAACTACTTTTTTACCCTTCAGAGTTTCTATATTGTTCTGAATTTCTGCCAATGGAATATTGATAGCATTCTTTGCCGTTCCAGCAGCATATTGCTCAGGAATTCTTACGTCTACCAATGTTACATTTGAACTGGTCACCACTTCCTTAATGTTAGTCTTGGGAGCTTCTGTGAAATGATTTGTTTTACAGCTACTTAACACTAAAATAGAAAATAAAGAAATTCCAAAAAAATTAACTTTCATGATGTTATGATGTTTTGGATTGACAGACAAAGTCTGTTGTCGGAAGTTTTTCTGTTTTTTTAATCCCGTTAAAACCACCTTCTATTTCAGTAAAGTTTCTGATTCCGTGTGAATTAAGAATGCTTGCGGCAATCATGCTTCTGTATCCTCCTGCACAGTGTAGGAAGAAATGTTCAGAATCATCAAGATTGCGTGTCCAGTCACTGATGGTATCCAAAGGTCTGTTATAAGCATTGTCAATATGTTCAGCAGAATATTCTGTTAGTTTTCTCACGTCAATTACTTTTGCATCTGCTGTAAACTGCTCTGCAAATTCAGTTGGAGAGATTCTTTTTACTTCATCAATTTCTTTACCTGCGTTTTTCCAGGCTTCAAAACCTCCTTCTAGATAACCTACCACATTGTCAAAACCTACACGGCTTAGTCTGATAATAACTTCTTCTTCAGTTCCTTCGTCAGTTATCAATAATAATGGATGCTTAACATCTACGATTAAAGTTCCTACCCAAGGGGCAAAATCTCCTTTTAATCCGATATTGATAGCATTCGGAACAAAACCTTTATGGAAATCTGCGGCTCCTCTGGTATCAAGAATTAAAGCTCCGGTTTCTTCTGCCATTGCTTCGAAATCTTCCGGAGAAACAGGGTTTAGTCCTTTATCCATTACTGTATCCAGGCTCTCATAGCCACCTTTGTTCATGGCTACATTCATTCCGAAATATTTTGGAGGTGCAGTCAGCCCATCAAGTACTTCTCTAATGAAAGAGGCCTTGTCTGGCTGATTAAGTGCATAATTCGTTCTTTTTTGGTTGCCTAAAATATCTACGGTCTCCTTCTGCATATTTTTTCCGCATGCTGAACCGGCTCCGTGAGCGGGATAAACAGTGATGCTGTCATCCAAAGGCATAATTTTGTTCTGGAGACTGTCATAAAGAATCCCTGCAAGATCTTCCTGAGTAAGGTTAGTAGCCTTCTGAGCAAGATCCGGTCTTCCTACATCTCCTAAGAACAGAGTATCTCCCGTGAAGATGGCGGTTTCTTTGCCATTTTCATCAATTAAAAGATAAGTGGTACTCTCCATCGTATGTCCAGGAGTGTGAAGTACCTTTATTTTTACTTTTCCAAGCTCAAAAATTTGATTGTCTTCTGCGATAATCGCTTCAAATTCAGGAGCAGCCGTAGGTCCGTATACAATTGGAGCTCCGGTTTTTTTGCTTAAATCTAAGTGTCCTGAAACAAAATCAGCATGGAAATGAGTTTCAAAAATATATTTTAAAGTGACATTGTCTTTTTCCAGACGATCCAGATAAGGTGTTACCTCTCTTAAAGGATCAATAATGACAGCTTCATTTTCTGATACAATATAATAGGCACCCTGAGCCAGACAGCCCGTATATATTTGTTCAATTTTCATTGGGGTATTTTTTTAATAGTTAAAGATACAAAGTATTAGATAAATTCTAAATCAAATGTTAAATTCAATTGATAGTTTCTTTCAATACTTGTTAAACGATTGTTTAAGTTCTTTTGTTTTTTTCAGCAAAAAGAATGCCTTACATAATGTTAAGATAGAAATGCTGTTTTTTATCATGTCTCTATTGAATGGCAATTCTTTATCAGGGTTGTTTTTTCAATCTCAGAAACCATGGTTTGAAATTTGCTTAAACAGGGAAAAGTTGTTCCCCTAGGTTACTAATGAAAGTTAGAGGGGAAATATCACAAAATATTTTACAAAAACCTTTATATTTATAAGTTAAAAAAGCAATCAAATGGCAGACAAAGCACAATTTATTGAAGAATTAAATGCTAGATACACTCCAAAGGGAGATCACATCATATTAGGGAAAGGAATGCTGGACGGAGAAGTCGTTCCGGAAGTGAATGTAACTATTCCTTTAAAAACAATCAACCGTCACGGTCTTATTGCAGGAGCAACGGGAACAGGAAAGACCAAAACATTACAGGTATTTGCAGAACAGCTTTCTCATCAGGGAATTCCATCATTGGTTTTGGATATCAAAGGTGACTTTTCCGGTATTGCAGAAGCCGGGCAGATGAATTCTATCATTGAAGAGAGGTATGCGAAAACTCAGCTTCCTTATACTCCACAGGGTTTTCCGGTAGAATTGATGAGTATTTCAGGAGGAAAAGGAATAAAATTGAGAGCTACTGTAACAGAATTCGGCCCTGTTTTATTAAGTAAAATTCTTGAACTTAATGATACCCAGCAAAGTATCATGTCTATTGTCTTTAAATATTGTGATGATAAAGGACTTCCTCTGATTGATCTTAAAGATTTAAAGAAAGTACTTCAGTATGTGACAGATAATGCACAAGGGAAAGCTGAGCTTGCCGCTAATTACGGATCGATAGCACCAGCTTCTTTGGGAGCTATTCTAAGATCTATTGTAGCTCTAGAGCAACAGGGTGCGGGAGATTTCTTTGGTGAATTAAGCTTTGATGTTCAGGACTTATTACAAACCAGAGATGGAAAAGGAGTTGTGAATATTTTAAGAGTATCAGATATTCAGAATAAGCCACAACTATTTTCTACCTTTATGCTTTCTCTTTTTGCAGAAATTTATATGACTTTTCCTGAAGAAGGAGATAGTGGTAAGCCAAAATTAGTGTTGTTCATAGATGAAGCACATTTACTTTTTGATGAAGCCTCAAAAACTCTTCTTTCACAGATTGAAACGATGGTAAAGCTTATCCGTTCAAAAGGAGTGGGTATTTATTTTATTACCCAGATTCCTGGTGATGTACCTGAGAGTGTTTTGTCTCAATTAGGGTTAAAAATACAACATGCTTTGAGAGGTTTTACAGCAAAAGATAAAAAGGAAATTTCCAAGGCTGTTGAGAATTATCCAACGACAGAATATTATAATGCCTCCAATCTTATTCAGAATTTAGGAATTGGGGAAGCATTTGTAACAGCTTTGGATGAAAAAGGAATTCCAACACCACTGGTTCATACCTATCTTATTTCTCCAGAATCAAGAATGGATGTTTTGAGTGAGGCGGAGATTACAGAATTAACGTCCGGCTCAGCCATGGTAGCCAAATATGAGCAAGCAATCGATAGAGAATCTGCTTATGAAATGCTAACCAACAGAATGGAGCAAGCAGCCCAAAATCCAACAACCAATCAGAGAACAAGACCGGTAAAAGAAGAACCGGGAATGTTTGAGCAGGTATTGCAAAGCCAGGCAGGAAGAACTTTTACCAATACATTAATGCGGGAAGGTGCAAAAGCTATTCTCGGAATGTTTGGTCTTGGAGGCAGAAAAAGATAATCCGAACCTAATATAGAGTAACCTGCTATATTTTGATATATTTTTTGTTATTTTAGCAGGTTATCTTTACTGATAGGAAAATGATATCGGGGTAAAGAATTGAAATTTTAAATAATAAACACAGCAGTTAACGGGAAAATCAATGTATTCAATTATAGACATAGAAAGTAATGGTGCAGGTTATAGAAATGAATGCATTATAGATATCGCCATCTACAGATATGATGGACAGAAAATTACAGATCAGTTTATATCCCTTGTCAATCCGGAAGGAGATATTACTCCTTTTGTTCAGAAGCTTACCAGTATCACTCCTAAGATGGTGAAAACGGCCCCGAAGTTCCATGAAATAGCTAAAAGAGTGATTGAAATTACCCAAAATACAACCCTGGTAGGACATAATATTGATTTCGATTACAGAATGCTTCGCCAATCGTTTAAAAGATTGGGTTATGATTTTAAAATCAATACTTTAGATACTATTCCTTTAGCTAAAAAACTGATTCCTGATGAAGTAAGCTATTCATTAGGTAAATTGGTAAAATCATTAGGGATTCCTTTGACTAATCATCACAGAGCAGACGGAGATGCCAGAGCTACGCTGGAACTGTTTAAACTTTTAATATCCAAAGATACCGAAAACGAGATAATCCAAAAACAGCACGAAGAAACCAATGCCAAAACCTATATCAATAAGATTAAGCAATTGACACAGGATCTTCCCAACGAAAAAGGGTTCGTTTATTTTCAGGATGAAGCAGGAAAAATTATTTTTTCCGATTATGTGCAGGATATCAATAAATTTTCAAAAAAAGTATTCAATTCCAAATCCAAGAAATGGGAACAGGTTCAAAAGGACGTTGAACAGATTAATTTTGAACTTACCGGAACGGATATTATCGCGAAATTAATCCTAAACTCTAAAAAGGTTAAGAAAAAAGAGGTTCTGCCATTCGGACTTTATTTCAGAAACAACAAATATGTTGTTGAAAAAAATACTCTCAATAAAACAGAAAAGGCAATCTTGAAATTCAGATCATTTACTCAAGGTGCAAAAGCCGTTCAGTTTATTGGTGCTCAGGAAGAATACAATGATGTAAATGTGTTAAAACAGAAGATAGAATTCAGAAAAAGGAATGAGCTTTGGCTGGGCACCGGAAGAAAATTAGGCGAGAAATTATTTTTAATTATTGAAAACGGAAAAGTAATATCCTTTGGTTTTTATGAGCTGTTTACACAGATACAAACGCTCAGTAAACTTGCCAAATTAAAAATTGATCTTCAGCTGTCTTCAACGGATTTGAATAATGAACTACAGTTGGCTCTTCTGCGCGGTGATTTTGAGACTTTACCGCTGCCTAAATAATACAGAAATTTAGGCCTTAAATTTTGATTAGAAAGAAGATACTTTTAAATCAATTTTCTCAGAATAAAAAATAAATAGTATTTTTGCAAAAAATAAATAGAAGCAATGCAAATTCTTAAACAAATAAAAACTGGAAAAAAGGGAGCTATTAAGTTCTCTAAGGTTTGGAATATTTAAAAGACTTGTCTTGCATAAAAAATAATCAATGTGGCAGGCTCTTTTTCAAAGAATCTGCCTTTTTTTATGTTAAAATGAAATTATGAATTCACAAGAATTATTAAAGATCGCCAATGAGTTTGGCACCCCGGTGTATGTGTATGATGCAGAATCCATCAAAGTTCAATACGAAAAACTTACATCTTCTTTTTTAAAACATACTAAGTTCTTCTATGCAGCGAAGGCGTTGACCAATATCAATATCCTTAAGTATGTCAAGAAGCTGGGTGCATCTTTAGATTGCGTATCTATTAACGAAGTCAAATTAGGATTAAAGGCAGGATTTCCAAAAGAAAAAATATTGTTTACTCCCAATTGTGTTGACTTAGCTGAAATAGAGGAAGCAATGTCTTTCGGAGTTCATATTAATATTGATAACATTTCTATTCTTGAGCAATTCGGGAATAAATACGGAAATTCTTACCCTATTTTTGTTAGAATCAACCCGCATATCTTTGCCGGAGGGAACTATAAAATCTCAACAGGGCATATCGACAGTAAGTTCGGAATCTCCATTCATCAGCTTCGTCACATTGAAAGAGTGATGAAAAGTACCAACCTTAATGTTGAAGGTCTTCACATGCACACAGGAAGTGAGATTAAAGATCCTGAGGTATTCCTGCAGGCGCTGGATATCATGCTTGAACTTTCTGAACATTTCCCTAACCTGAAATATCTGGACATGGGAAGTGGTTTCAAAATCCCTTACCAGGACAGCGAAGAAGAAACTGACGTTAAAACATTAGGCAGAAAAGTAGAAAAAGTTTTAGGAGAGTTTTCAAAAACAACAGGTAGAAAATTCGAGCTTTGGTTTGAACCAGGGAAATTCTTAGTAGGAAAAAGTGGTTACCTTTTAGTGAAAGCGAATGTAATCAAACAAACTACTGCTACTGTTTTCGTAGGAGTGAACTCAGGGTTTAATCACCTGATCCGCCCTATGTTTTATGATTCTTACCACGCTATTGAAAACTTATCTAATCCAAAAGGAGCGGAAAGAATTTATACCGTAGTAGGGAACATCTGTGAAACGGATACCTTTGCATGGGACAGAAAACTACACGAAGTAAGAGAAGGTGATATCCTTGCGTTCCACAACGCCGGTGCGTATGGTTTTGAGATGAGTTCAAATTTCAATTCAAGATTAAAGCCTGCTGAAGTTCTGTTCCTTGATGGAAAAGCTCATCTGATCCGTAAAAGAGACGAATTTGAAGACTTATTGAGAAACCAGATTGAAGTGGTTATCTAATCAATAGAAAATAATATACGAACGGCTGTCCTTTAGGATGGCCGTTTTGTTTTATGCTGGATTGGCAAAGTTTAACCAATGTGGTAAAAAAATGAACCCTAAGTCTGGTAGAACGTCAGCAAAGGACTTATTTAGGATAGCTGAGTGAAACGCCTTTTCGGACTAAAAGTTATTATACAATCTAAAACCTTAGCGGGCGCTGCGTTAAAATAAAAACAACTGAATTAGAGTTTGATGAAAAATTTACCATTTTTTTAATAGTTAAACGTCTCGAAAACTCCAATTAATTGGCTAAATTTGATAGGATTAGGGTACTTTTATCCTAGTTATTATATTAAAAAGAACTACCAAATCTATTATTTATGGCTAAAAATATAGCAGAGCAAATTGTAGAAATGCTCGAAAACGCTAATGTGAAAAGAATTTATGCAGTGACAGGTGACAGCCTCAATCACCTAAATGTTGCGGTGAAGAAAAGCAGCATCCAGTGGATTCATGTACGACATGAAGAAGTAGGAGCTTATGCTGCTGCTGCCGAAGCTGAACTTGATGGTCTTGCAGTGTGTGCAGGAAGCTGCGGTCCTGGACACGTTCACCTGATTAATGGAGTATATGAGGCACACAGATCGCATGTTCCGATGCTGGTGATTGCATCTACAATTCCCAGTGATGAAATGGGAATGGATTACTTTCAGGAGACAAACACAATAAAATTATTTGACGATTGCAGTTATTATAATCAAATGATTACCCGTCCTGAGCAGGTACAACGAACAGTTCAAACGGCTATCCAACATGCGATTTCTAAAAAAGGAGTAGCGGTCATCGGCCTTCCGGGTGATGTTTCAGAACTGGATGCACAGGAAACAACGACTTCTACTCAAATCTTTAAAACCAATCCTGTAATAAGACCATCAGATGATGAGTTGAAAAATCTGGCAACGCTGATTAATGAAAATAAAAAGATAACCCTTTACTGCGGGATTGGAGCTGCTGAAGCGAGTGCTGAGGTTATCAAATTATCTCACTTACTAAAGGCTCCTGTAGGATATTCATTCCGGGGAAAGATGGCGATTCAGCCTAATAATTCTAATGAGATTGGTCTTACAGGTTTGTTAGGATTTCCTTCCGCTTATCATGCCATGCACGAAGCAGATGTTGTAATTCTTCTGGGAACTGACTTTCCTTACCAAAAGTTTATGCCGGTAAAAAATAAAATAGTTCAGATCGATGAAAGTCCGGAAAGGCTGGGAAGAAGGGCAAAGCTTGAATTAGGTCTTACTGGAGATGTAAAACAATCGATTATGGCATTGCTTCCCATGCTGAATGAGAAAACAGATGTTGACTTTCTCAATGAGCAATTGGCATTTTACGATAAAGTAAAGGAAAATCAGCTGGAATATGTAAAGGATTACGGGAAAGAAAATGCTATTCAGCCGGAGTATGTTGCCCATACGTTGGACCGTTTGGCTAAAAAAGATGCAATTTTCACTGTAGATACAGGAATGTGCTGTGTTTGGGGGGCAAGATTTATTACAGGAACCGGAGAACGAAAAATGTTGGGATCTTTTAACCACGGATCAATGGCCAATGCAATGCCAATGGCTATTGGAGCGTCTCTTGCCCATCCGGATAAGCAGGTTATTGCCATGTGTGGGGATGGTGGTTTATCTATGCTGTTGGGAGATATGGCAACCATTTTCCAATATAAGCTTCCCGTAAAATTGATTGTTTTTAATAACAGGACGTTGGGAATGGTAAAATTAGAAATGGAAGTGGGTGGAATGCCGGATAACGAAACCGATATGATTAATCCTGATTTTGCATTAGTTGCCCAGGCTATGGGATATCCTGGAAAAAATGTTCATCAACCCGAAGAGGTAGAAAGTGCGATTAAAGAATGTCTGGATTATAACGGACCTTATCTCCTTAATATTTTTACCAACCCTAATGCGCTGGCTCTTCCTCCTAAGATTGAAATGGATCAGGTTCTCGGGATGACCAAATCTATGGCTCAGCTGATGCTGGGGGGAAAAATGGATGAAGTACTCGAAACGGTAAAAAGTAATTATAAGCATATTAAAGGCTTGTTATAGAGGCAGTTTTAGATATCTTTATAAAGATGAAGTGAAAAAAATTGAAAACTTCATACATTGTGTGAAGTTTTCTTTTTGGTAAGACTCTTAAATATTTACCTTTGTTTATTAATTTAATGAAAAGATCAAGCTATGAAAACGATACTTTTATTTTTTGCCTTATGTTTTGCAAACTTTGCTTTTGCACAAGAGCTTGAAGATAGAGATGATTCCTTTATTGTAGAAAATAATAAAAACCTTTTTAAAATAGACATTAAGGAACCTTTTTTACAGGTTGCAGCAAAATGTACTGATTTTAAACCGGCAGCATTTGAAGGTGGAGCTTCGGCATATAGAGATATTTTGAGCAAATACATGTATACATACCTGAATGCAGATTTCTATACGCTGAGTGGAGACTTTACATTTACTCTGATAATCAATGAAACGGGAAAAGTAATAGATGCTGTAGGAGCTCCAAAAGTTTTACACAGTGAAGCTTTCTTTGATGATATGCAATATGTCGTAAGAAGGATCAAAAAAACCTGGAAGCCAGCTACCTGTAATGGACAACCGGTAAAATCTGAGATGAAAGTGAAAATGAACTTCTCATCCTTATCAGTAGATATGTAATCCAAAGGCATGAATGAAAAACTACTAACCATTTTCTTATTTACTTTTTCTTTTTTTATTGCGTCGACCTGAATATTGGGGTTGACTGGAAATTGATTGTACTGAAGAACCAATAATAACCATGAAAAAATACATTTTAATCCTGTTCCTGTTCTTTGGATTTATAGGATATTCACAAGGATCAAAAAATCCGGCAGAAACCGTTATGAATTCTCAAAATGCAGCGTTTCCAGGTGGTGATGACGCTTTTACCAAAGAATTCTTACAAATGATCCATTCCTATATTGATTTGAAAAAATATGCAGTAAACGGAATGTTTGTTTTTGTCTTTGATGTGAATACAAGTGGGAAAGTCGAAAATCTTGATGTCTTACCTAAAGTGAAAAATAGCGAGATGTTTATAGATGACATGCAGTTTGCTATTAAAAAAGTAAAAAAGAAATGGAAACCTGCAATGAAAGATGGTCAGCCGGTCGTTTCTAAAAAAATCATTAAAATTAATTTTACATCAGATCATTTTGATCACGGAGATTAATACTCATTTTAAGTAGAGGAAAATCACTCTTTTCATGAGTTTAACATATCATAATAATCCTCCTGCCATTCTGTCACAATATTTTGTATCTTTGCAGACTCATCTGTTCGTAGATTAAAATTCACGGAAAGGTTTCCCGTGTTTTAATCCCGAACCTTAAATTGATTATCGTGCAGGAAAAATATATAGACGAAACAAAACAGGGAGAAGCATTTGCGATTGCCGAAAGACCTGAAAATTCTAAAAAACTGTTTTTAGAAAGCTATGGTTGTCAGATGAACTTCTCTGATTCTGAAATTGTTGCCTCCATTCTTAACGAACAAGGATATAATACAACGATGAAAGTGGAAGAAGCTGATCTGATCCTGTTAAATACATGTTCTATCCGTGAAAAGGCGGAACAGACAGTAAGAATGCGTCTTTCCCAATTCAAAAATCTTAAGAGAGAAAAACCAAACATGACGGTAGGGGTTCTGGGATGTATGGCAGAAAGATTGAAAACCAAGTTCTTAGAAGAAGAACAATTGGTAGACCTTGTGGTAGGACCAGACGCCTATAGAGACTTACCCAACTTACTAAAGGAAACTGACGATGGTAGAGATGCCATCAACGTAATTCTTTCCAAAGAAGAAACCTATGCAGATATCAACCCTGTTCGTTTAGGCGGAAACGGAGTTACCGCTTTTGTTACCATTACAAGAGGTTGTGATAACATGTGTACATTCTGTGTAGTACCATTTACCAGAGGAAGAGAAAGAAGCCGTGATCCCCATTCCATTATTGAGGAATGTAAAGGCCTTGCGAATAGTGGTTATAAAGAAATTACGCTTTTAGGACAAAATGTAGATTCTTACCTATGGTATGGAGGCGGTCCTAAAAAAGATTTTGCCAAAGCATCCGAAATGCAGAAAGCAACTGCGGTTAATTTCGCTCAGTTATTAGATTTGGTTGCCAAGGCAGTTCCTGAAATGAGAATCAGATTCTCCACATCAAATCCTCAGGATATGAGCCTGGATGTATTCAGAATGATGGCGAAACATAATAACATCTGTAAATATGTTCACCTTCCTGTGCAGAGTGGAAGCAACAATATGCTTGAAGCAATGAACAGACAACATACCCGTGAAGAATATCTTGAACTCATCAGAAAAGCTAAGGAAATTGTTCCTGAAGTTGCCTTCTCCCAGGATATGATCGTTGGATTCTGCAGCGAATCCGAAGAAGACCATCAGGATACGTTAAGTCTGATGAAAGAAGTGGAATATGACTATGGATATATGTTCGCTTATTCGGAAAGACCGGGAACACCTGCTCACAAGAAAATGGAAGATAATATCCCGGCTGATGTGAAGCAGAGACGTCTTGCTGAGGTAATTGCACTTCAGGGTGAGCTTTCCAGAATGAGAATGCAGTCGTATGTGGGAAGAGTTCACCAGATTCTGATCGAAGGAACTTCCAGAAAGAATGAAAATCAATGGAAAGGAAGAAACTCTCAAAACGCAGTTTGTGTCTTCGATAAGCTTGAGGGGCAGAAAATAGGTGACATTGTGGACGTATTTGTATATGATAATACCCAAGGCACACTTTTAGGGAAAATCACAGAATAAATTTAAGTTTTGAAAGCGGTTTACCTTTTTACTCTATTTTCTTTTGTTCTGTTTTCTTGTCAGGCAGAGAAAAATAGGAGCAAATATCCGGATACCGTGGGTGATATAGCTTTTGACAGCAAGTTAGATGAAGCAGGTTTTAAGAAGTGTGGAGCAGGAAAAGACAAGCCTTTCAGTTTTCAATATTACCACGGACCGCAAAAGTTCAATTATCAGGGAGAAAAAAATGCTATCGTCGAAAAACTTAAAAAAGAATATATATATTCAGAAAAGAAGATCAATGGTTATATTACCGTTAGATTTTTAGTAAATTGTGAAGGAAAAACAGGATTGTTCAGACTAAAGCATATGAATTCAGAGTTGAAAGATATTGCTTTGGATGAAGAACTGGAAAATAGGCTGTTGAAGTTCACAAAATCATTAAATGGCTGGATGCCGAAAGAGATAGAAGGTTTAAAAGTAGATTACTATCAGTATTTAACCTATAAAATTGAAGATGGAAAAGTTTCAGAGGTATTACCTTAGCTTTTTGTTACTTATCGTGTACACCAATACTATTGCACAGGTCAACTGTAATGCAATAGAGGGTGAGGACTGTAAAAAAGCGTGTGAACTTTACAACAAAGCTTCAGAGTTACAAGGTTTCCGCGAGTCTCAGGAAGGTTTTGATAAAGCTATTGAACTTTGTCCGGATTTCTCCAATGCTTATATGGAGAAAGCGGTACCTTATCTTAAAAACGGAGATTTTTCAACCTGGAAAATCCTGATTGATAAAGCCGTTGCCTTAAATCCTAAAATGCACCTTGGTTACAGAGGCTGGTGTAAATTTCAATTTTTAGGGGATTATAAAGGGGCAATTCAGGACTTAGAAGAGTTCCGTCAATATTATCCTGAAGATCTTGGAAGATCTTTAAATGGAGATTATCATTTGGATGTGGTGAAAGCTATGTCCTACAGTGGTTTAGGGAAGAAAGAAAAAGCGGCCGGCATTATCGAAAAGCTTCTGGCTACAAGAGGGTATGTAAAGGGAATGTTTGACCATTACCAGCTTGGCGTTACCTATTTTGAACTGGGCAGATATGATAAAGCCCTGGAAAATTTTGAAAAACAAAGCAAAGAGTACAACTTTGCCGAGAATATATACTTTAAAAGTAAAGTTTCTAAGATCAGAAACAAGGATTATTTGGATTTAAAAATGTTAGCCTTAAAAACGTATGATGAAGGCAAGACAATGAAAGATGTCTATACCCATCATTTTAACAAAGTTTACAGACAGCAGATTGAAGAGCTGTAGAACATTAAATCAATAATCAAAAATTTACTTATGAGCAACGAGCTACAAAACATAAAAAACCGCTTCGGAATTATCGGGAACTTTCCGGCACTTAACAGAGCATTGGAAAAATCGATACAGGTTGCCCCTACAGATATCTCCGTCCTTGTGATTGGAGAAAGTGGAGTAGGGAAAGAATTTATTCCGAAGATCATTCATTCAGAATCCAGAAGAAAACATCAGCCTTATATCGTAGTCAACTGTGGAGCTATTCCTGAAGGAACCATAGACTCAGAATTATTCGGGCATGAAAAAGGAGCATTTACAGGAGCTACTGCCACCAGAAAAGGGTATTTTGAAGTAGCAGACGGAGGAACAATCTTTTTAGATGAGGTAGGAGAACTTCCGTTACAGACACAGGTTCGTCTTTTAAGAGTGCTGGAAAGCGGTGAGTTTATGAAAGTGGGATCTTCGCAGGTACAAAAGACCAATGTAAGAATCGTGGCAGCTACCAATGTAAACATGATGAAGGCTATTCATGACGGAAGATTCCGCGAGGATTTGTACTATCGTTTGAATACCGTTCAGATTGATATGCCTCCTTTAAGAGAAAGAAAGGGAGATATTCATTTGTTGTTCAGAAAATTTGCCATAGATTTTGCAGAAAAATACAGAATGCCGGAACTGGAACTGGAGCCAAGTGCTGTTCATTATGTAGAAAATTATTCTTTTCCGGGTAACGTCCGTCAATTGAGGAATCTTGTAGAACAGATGACCGTTGTGGAAAGAAACAGAAATATCACGGCAGAAAAGCTTGCAGAATATATTCCGATGGAAACCCATCTCCCAATGGTGGTAAACAATCAGAGTACACCAAAATCGAATGATTTTGGAAGCGAAAGAGAAATCATGTATAAGATTCTATTCGATATGAGGAGCGATATTAATGATTTAAAATCCTTAACTTCGGAATTGATAAAGAACAGAGGAACAGCAGATCTGAGCAATCATGAAAAAAGTCTCATCAACAGAATTTATACTCCTGAAGCTCAGCCACAGGTAAATTCCGGTTCTTTACTGTATTTTGAGAATAACGATGCGCCGGCGGTACAAACCCCTACAATTATTTCAAGTCCGGATGACAGCTATGAAGATATTGAGGATATTGAAATAGAAGAAAACAGACCAGAATCACTTTCTCTTCAGAATAACGAAAAGGATTTGATTATAAAAGCCCTGGAAAAACATAAAGGAAGAAGAAACAGAGCTGCTGATGAGCTTGGAATTTCGCAGAGAACCTTATATAGAAAAATAAAACAGTATAATCTGGAAGATTAGTAAAGCACAAAATAAGTATGAATGTAAATTTAATGCCTAAGCCGGTCAATTTTAAATTCGGAGAATATATTAACAAAGGTTTCGAACTTTTAAAGAAAGACTTCGGGAACATTTTTATCGCATTTTTAGTATGCATGATTATGTCGATTATTCCTTTTTGTGGGTTGTTAGCAATGGGTAATATGTATAAATATCTTCAAAAAATCAATAGAAACCAGCCTGCAAGCCCTGGGGATATTTTTGATTTTAAGGATTTTATGCCCTACCTTATTCTACAGTTAATTATTTTTGGAGGAGTTTTCATTATTTACATTCCACTGATTATTGTATTGGCTTTAACAGGAGCATTATCTAATAATGGGAATGATGCTGGTCCGCTTGCCATGATATTTGTAATTCCTTATGTAGTTTTTATCATAGTAGCCATCTACTATTTTGCTTTGAAAGCGTTCTACATTGTTCCATTGATCAGCCTGAAAGGAATTAAAGACTTAAAAACAGCATGGAATATTTCAAGAGTAATGACTCAGGGAAACCTTATAGCAATTCTTCTTTTCTCATTCGTGGTAGGCCTTTTAGCTCAAATCGGAGTTCTTGCGTGTGGGATCGGGATATTTCTTACCCTTCCTTTCGTATATACTGCTAATTATTTTGCTTATGAAGACGCTATTCAACAAATTGAACATGACGAAATCATTGAAATTGGATCTAAAAATGAATTTTAAAATTAAAAATATCAGTCTGAAACAGCCATTATTAATGATGGTATTCTTTGCTTTGCTGGGAATGTTGAATTCATGTTACAGTTTTACCGGATCTTCTCTTACAGACGAAAAAACGGTTCAGATCAATGAGTTTCCGAACAATGCATCTCTTGTAAATCCGACATTGTCACAACAGTTCTCAACAGATATTCAGAACAGGTTTTTACAGAGAACCACTCTGAAAGGAACAAAATCAAATCCTGATATCCTGATAGAAGGAGAAATTACAGATTATGCGATTACGCCTACCACCATCAGTTCCAATACGCAGACCAACCCTTCCGGTGGTGTAGTACAACAGGCTCAGAATAAGCTTACAATTACTGTGAAGGTGCATTACGAAAATAAAGTACACCCGGATTCCAGTTTTGACAGAACCTATAGTGATGAAGCTGCTTTTAACAGTAGCTTATCACAAAGTGAGATCGAAAACTCTCAAGTGAAGATTGTGACAGAAAGAATTATTAATAAGATATTTAACGATATTGTAGCGAATTGGTAAGATGAATCCCAGAGTTCTAGAATTAATAAAAAATCCGAAAAATATTCAGTCAGAAGACCTTGGACTTTTGAAGGAAGAGATTCACGCATTTCCCTATATTCAAAATATCAGGGCGCTCCATCTGTATGGAGTACACCTGTATGAAAAAGAAAACTATCAGAAAGAGCTTTCTACAACGGCAGCCTATACCACTGATAAAAAAATTCTTTATCAGCTGATCAACGGGAAAATTCAGCAGGAAGTAAAAGAGAAAATAACTGAAGATAAACCTTCTGTAATAGCAGCTGAAAAGCCTGTTAAGTACAATTATAATGTCAAAGGTTTCCCGATAAAAAGAGATGAAACCACTCCGGCTCAGGAAAAAAATGAGGAAGAAGAAAAGGAAACATGTCTATTACAGACAGGACAAGAAGTTAAGCATCTCTATGTAAATGGAGAACGTAACAGAATTCTGTTTGAAGGGGAAGAAAATTTCCTGGATGAGGAAAATACAGAAACGATAGATCTTGAATCTACATTAGAATCAGGAACGTTGGTTACTCAGAAATCCGAACCGGAAACTACAGTATCGGTTCAACAGGAAGAAGAAAAAGTACAGGAGGAAATCGAAGAGAATGCAGGAGAAAATTTTACACCGGAAACCGTTATTAATGAAGACCAGATCGCTTCAGAAACTGTAGAAGAAAAAGTTGATGAAGAAGAAAATCTGAGTTTTGAGGGAACAGAATCCTTATCTCCGGAAGGAGCTGTTGAAGAAAATGTATCTGAAGTTCGAACAGAAGATGCCGAAGCTATTGCTGATGAAGAAGTTCCTGTTTCAGAACTTGAAGAAGAGCTTACAGAACAACCGGATGCAGAATTAAGTTTCCACGCAACAGATGCATTCCTGCCAGATGTGAAAATCCAGGCCAATAATGAAGAAGGTATTGAACCTGTTGAAGTTTCTCCACTTAATGTAAATAAGCATGAGGAGGAAATGAGACGTCTGATTGAAGAGGTTGAGAAAAAGATGAAGGAGACTAAATCTGTTCCGCAAGAAGAGCAGGCAGGGCCGGAAGTTGTTGAAGATCACGAAATAAGCTTTGCGGAAACTCAAAGTTTCCACTTCTGGTCAACCGATCAGGAAAGTTCAGAAGAATCAGAAGAAGTAAATGAAGAGCCAGTACAGGAAGTAATAATTGAGGATACAGAATCTGAAGTAGAAGCTACAAAAGAAGAAGTTGTTGAAGAAGTTGTTCCTGAAGTTCAGACAACATGGAAGCCTATGAGTCTTGAATCTAATGTGCCTGATTCTTTAATTAATAAACAGCTAGATACAGCTGCACCTGTAATAAACATTCCTGTAGTAACAGAAATACCTGCGGCTGAGACAAAAACGGAAAATATACAGTCTGTTGAAGAGCCTGAAACGGTAGTAGAAGTCTCTGCTGAAGATACTTCTATAGAAGAGGAAAAACAACCTACAAATACTGAAGAAGTTCAGGGCATTCCCGAAGCGGATCGTCAGAAGAATGAAGAAGTTCCTGTAATGAATGTTTCATTCTTTGGTTCAGATATATCGAGTTTGAAAGTTGGAGAAGCGAAGCAAGAAACAGAAGAGCCTATAAAAGAAGAACCAATGAAGGAAGCGGCAGTAGAAAGCAATCCTCAGTCATCAATCAACAGCAACGTCCCTGGATTTATCAATACATGGCAGAGTTGGCTGAAAATAGACAGACCAGATGAGGTTGAAAAAGAAAAAGAAGAGATCAAGGAAAAAGCGATTGAAACTTTTATTGAAAACAATCCTAGGATCAGTCAGTTGAAAGAAGAAAGCTCATATGTTGTCAAAGAAAAGAATGATGATATTTCCCACCTGATGACCGAAACATTGGCGAATCTTTATTTTGAACAGAAACTATATTCAAAAGCAATTAAAGCATTTGATATCCTGATTAAAAAGCATCCGGAGAAGAAAGAATATTTCGAAACCAGAATTAAAGAGATCAAAGATTTTAGGAGTAAAAACTAAAATATAATATAAAAGGTACAGCTATAATAGACTGTACCTTTGTTTTTTATTCAGTTGAAGGCGTTTTTTTACCCCGAATTTTTCGCCATGCTTTTCGCCCATATACAACTACCAATATCAATAAAGTAATAGCCAGAACAGCTGCAATAATGGGTGCAACCATAGCAAGTATAGTCATGATACCCGCTCCTGCTGTTTCGGTAGTTCCTACTACAGAATTTCCCAATCCTCCTGTGGTCGCAGTAGAAGCGGCCCGTATTCCTGCAAAGCCCGAGCTTATGGTAGCTGCTGTTCCTCCACCCGCAATTAGAGCCAGCGCCCATTGTGGAAATGTGCCCAATTCGGCAAACTGGCTGGCGAATAAGATAGAACCGGCTACAGTCGCCATAGGAACAGAAATAGTATCCAGTAAATGATCTACGAATGGAATATAATAAGCCAGAATCTCGACAACCGTTGCTATTCCCGTAGTGATGAGTGCAGGCAAACCCGCCAGCCATTCAAAGCTCTCATTCATCGGAATCCAGTGAAAATAAGAAGCAAGGCTTACGGCAAACAAAGGAAGAAAGACTCTGAAGCCTGTAGCAGCAGATAGCCCAATGCCGATAAAGGCACTAATGACATACGAAAGATAGGGAACTTGATCCAACATATTAATTTTCAGATTTATTGTTTCCTATAAAATTACAAAAAGTATGTGAGATTTGAAGTGTTATGAGGAGGTTCGATTTGGGATTCGGTTGACAAAGTGTGTAGTTTTCGGGTTGTATATTGCATAATAAGCAAAACCCTATGAAATACAGACTTGATAGAAGTTTGTATAGGCAATTATCTGTGTTACTCTTATCTGTAGTAAGAAAAATAATATGCCAAATAAGAAATAAAAACCTGTGATAAAGTATTAAACACAGATTTTCACGGATTCTTATTATGTAAAGGAAAATTACTTTTTCTGGGCCTCACAAAGCTTGATAAACTGTGTTTCTACATCTTGAAATTTTGGAGGCATTTCAGAAGAAACCCAGAACATCATAGCGATAGTTTTTTCTCCAAAAGCTTCTTGAAATAAAGCTTTGTTTAGCCTATAACATTCTCTAAGCAACCTTTTGATACGGTTTCTGTGAACCGCTCTCTTAAAATATCTTTTAGAAACAGAAACCCCAAATTTTCCGCTTTCAATCGGAAGAGTAGGCTTATCTTTGAGAATAATGATTCTTAGATTTCCAGAAGTTCTCCATTTACCTTTTTCAAAAAGTAAACTGATTTCTGTATTTTTTTTGAGCTTTTCCGCTCTGGGATATTTGGAATTCTGCATTAATCTTTTTCCACTAAATAATTAATCACTTCAGCAGCAGCATAAAGTCCAAAAATGGCAGGCATATAACTTATCGTTCCGTAAAAAGATCTTTTATAATTTGTTCCGTCGGTCATTTTCAGGCTTTCCTCGTCCTGAATATCATTGGCAAAAACACAACGCACTCCTTTGTCAATTTTTACTTTTCTCAGTCTTTTTCTTATCTGTCTTGCAAGATGGCAATGCTCGGTTTTACTGATATCTCTTACCAATACCTTGCTCGGGTCTGTCTTTCCACCAGCTCCCATTGAGCTTATCACCTTTATTTTTTTCCTTTTAGCAGCAATAATTAAGCTTAATTTTGGAGTGACGCTGTCTATACAATCCAGGACATAATCAAATGGTGATGAATCCAGCACTTCCTCCATTCTTTCAGGATTCAGAAACTCATTGATTTTTGTTAATTTAAGGTCAGGATTAATATCCAGCAATCTTTCGGCAACAACTTCTACTTTATGTTTCCCAACAGTGGATCGTAAGGCGGGAAGTTGTCTGTTTACGTTGGTAATGTCTACAGTATCTCCATCTACAATGGTCATTGTTCCAACACCAGCTCTTGCCAGGAATTCTGCTGCAAAGGAACCCACACCACCTAACCCTACAACAAGAACAGTTGCTTTGTTCAATTTTTCCAAACCTTCTTCCTTAATAAGAAGTTCTGTTCTTTCCAACCAGTATTTATCCATTTTGTATTGCCTCTAAATTTTCTATAATTTGTTTATTTAAACTTTCCAGTGAAATCTCTTTGAGCTCTGAAACTTTCAGATATAATTCTTTAATATCAAAATCATCATTATCCGTTTCTAAAAAAAAACGATGTAAAGGAGTAGATTTCAAAGTTTGCTGCAAAGATAAATTATACAAAACAGCTTTTCCAAAACTCAGGTAAAAATTATTGGCCAGAAGATCCTCAGCAATTTTTTGTTTTTTATTAAAACCATGAATAATCATGGGCTGTTCTGCTTTTTTCTTAAAAGAAATCACCGCGTAAAATTTTTTTACACAGTGTACAATAACAGGTTTTTTTAGCTCATTGGAAATATTGATCTGTCTTAAAAAAACTTCCTCCTGAATTTTCTGATCGATTGGAACCAAAGAATCCAGCCCACATTCACCTATGGCAAAACAGTTCTGAAACATCATATTTCTCATCCAATTCAGCTGATGGTCTATATTATTACTATCAATATCATTCGGGTGTATTCCTATTGAATAAAGAGAATCCGGCGGAATTTGCCCTATGTCCAAATTGTAAATTCCGTCTTTGATGTATTTTTTATGATGATGAAAATCAAAAAATTCCATATTCAAAAATACGACTATTTGGAATTAATATAAAATTATTAAACGATCGTTTATAAATGTGTTAAAAATTTCTTAACTTTACTCAAAGTGCACTTCATGAAAAAAAAATTTACTGAAAAACAGATTCACATACTGGATATTGCAGAAGAATTAATTGCAAAAAAAGGGTACGAAGGAACTTCTGTGAGAGATATTTGTTCTAAAGCCAATATCAATGTCGCTATGATCTCTTATTACTTCGGTTCTAAAGAGAAAATGATGTCTTACCTTTATCAATATAGAGTATTAAAGACGAGGGAAAATTTTTCAGAATTTGCGGATACGATCAAAGAAGGAAAGCCAGAAATGCAGATGCGTGAAATGATAAAATATATTGTTTCCCAGCTCTTCAAATATAATTATTTTCATGGGTTTGTTACCCAGGAACTCCGTCATACAGAGAATTTAAAGGACGAATTGCTTGATTTTTATCAGCTGTTTGTAAAAAAACTGGATGAAGTCATCAAAAAAGGAGTGGCCTCTGGAGTGTTTACCTTTACGCCAAAGCCGGAAGATATTCTTACCATGATTATCGGCTCTACTTTATTTGTGATCCGGAATAAAAATTTTTATGAGCTTTATGTACCAAGTAAAAACGAAGAAGCTTATGCGAAAGAGGCTGAGAAAAAAGTAAGAATGAATCTTTTATTGAGTGTTTTTGCAATTTTGGGATACGCTGCAGACTAAAATTACGTTAAATATTCATAAAAAAAAATCTATTGGCAAAAAAGTTATATTTTTGCAAATTAGTAAATCGGCTGTATAATCCGAAAACTGTTGAACTTTTTATATGAAAAAATATATTTTAGGTCTTTTTGCTGTAGCAGTGGTGGCATCATGTGTAAGCCAGCAAGAAAGAGCAATGAAGAGTGCTGATAAAGATTTTATCTTAAAAGCTGCCAATGAAAACTTTGCTAAGAAAAAGTGGAAAAATGCATTGGCTCTTTATGACAGACTTGCGAACCTTGTAGCAGGAACGGATGATTTTCCTAACGTAGGTTTCAATACAGCTTATGCCAACTACTATGATAAAAGTTATAAACTGGCAGGTCATCAGTTTAAAAACTTTGCGGTTAACTTTCCAAAAGATCCAAGAGCAGAAGAAGCGGCTTATATGTCTGCATTATGCTACTATGAAGGGTCTATGGATTATAACCTGGATCAGTCAAGTACAGAGTTAGCGGTGAATGAACTTCAGGACTTCCTGAACAACTATCCAAATTCAGAAAGATCAAAGAATATCAGTCAGCTTATTGACGAATTAACTTATAAGCTAGAATTTAAGGCTTATGAGAACGGAAGACAATACTTTAAAATGGGTGAGTACAAAGCTGCTAATGTAGCCTTGGAAAATGTATTGGAAGACTTCCCAAGTACGAAACTTCGTCCGAAAATTTATGATTATATCATGAAATCCCGTTATGAATTGGCCATGAAGTCTATTTATAATCTTAAAGACGAACGTATTGAAAGTGCTTTGACCTATGTGAAAATGGTTGAAAAGGAGCTTCCTAATACAGAGTACTCTAAGACAGCATCTGATCTGAGAGCAAAACTGGAAAAAGAAAAGGAGCATTTTGTAGTGGTTAAAAAAGAAACCGAAGTAAAAATTGCCGCTTTAACAGCTAAGCAAAAGAAAGAGGCTGAAAAGCTTGCCAGCCAGGATAAAAAAGAACAGCAGATTAAAGATCAGATCAGCAATGAAAAGCAGGCAAAGCAGATGCAGAGGGATAGTGCGGCACTTCAGACCCCTCCACCTGCAGCGACTTTCAAAATTAAAAGATAATTCGTAAATTTGCCATCTTAAAATAAAAATAATTTTCTCAAAATGAGTGTAAAAGATACAAAAGCAGAAGTAAATACTATTACTTACGACAAAGATAAGATTGAAGATAAAGTAGGTTCAATCTACGAAGCTATTGTTATCATGGGAAAGAGAGCAGAGCAAATCAATGCGGAGATCCGTACGGAGCTTCACAATAAATTGGATGAATTTGCTGTTCACAATTCTACATTAGAAGAAGTTTTCGAAAACAGAGAACAGATTGAGATCTCTAAGCATTACGAAAAACTTCCAAAGCCAACTTCAATTGCTATTGAAGAGTGGTTAAATGAAGACGTGTATTTCAGAAAAACAGAAGAGAGAAAGTAATCTTCTGTCTTTTTTATAAACAAAGGTCATAAAGGAATTACGTTCTTTTATGACCTTTGCTGTTTTAAACCGTGATTGTAAGAAAAAATAAGTATTTTAGTATTTCAAAAAAATTAAAGCTAAATGAGTGTTTCCGGTAAAAAGATCCTTATTGCTGTTTCTGGAGGAATAGCAGCCTATAAAGTTCACTTTCTGATAAGAGACTTTGTAAAACAAGGAGCCGAAGTACAGGTGATTATGACCCCCGATGCAGAACATTTTGTAACCAAACTGAGTTTGGCTACTTTATCGAAGAAACCTGTTTATTCCGATTTTTATGATAACAACGGAACCTGGAACAGCCATGTTGAACTTGCTTTATGGGCAGATGTAATGATTGTGGCTCCATGTACCGCCAATACTTTATCTAAAATGATGCACGGAATGTGTGATAATCTCGTTATTGCAACATATATGTCCGCAAAATGCCCTGTATTTATTGCTCCGGCAATGGATTTGGATATGTACGCACATCCTTCTACGAAAAAAAACCTCGAATTGGCGGTAAGCTATGGACACAGCATCATTCCTGCTGAAAACGGAGAGCTGGCAAGCGGCCTGATCGGGCAGGGAAGAATGGCTGAGCCATCAACGATTTTCAGTTCAATTGAAGATTATTTTGCAGATCATACAACTGAAAAAAGTTTGGAGGGAAAAACCGTTTTAATTACTGCAGGTCCTACCTATGAGGCAATTGATCCTGTGAGATTCATCGGAAACCATTCTTCAGGAAAAATGGGGTTTTCTTTGGCTGAAGAGGCTTCAAAAAGAGGTGCAAAAGTTATTCTAATCTCAGGACCAAGTTCACAAATCCTTACCGATAAAAGGGTAGAACTGCATAAAGTAACTTCTGCAAAAGAAATGCTGGCTAAAGTATTTGAGTTTTATGACAGGATCGATATCGGGATTGCAAGTGCTGCTGTGGCAGATTATGCGCCGAAGGATATTGCCAAGGAAAAGATCAAAAAAAATGATGAAAACCTAACCATTGAATTGGTGAAAAATCCAGATATTCTTAAAACAATGGGTGAAAAGAAAACCCATCAGTTTCTGGTAGGCTTTGCTTTGGAAACTCAAAATGAAGAGGAAAATGCCAAAGGAAAACTAGAGAAGAAAAATCTTGATATGATTGTGCTGAACTCTCTACGTGATGAAGGGGCTGGTTTTAAAAATGATACCAATAAAATTAAAATATTCACCAAAACAGAGAAAAGAGAATTTGATTTGAAGTCGAAAGGAGAAGTAGCAAAAGATATTCTCAATTTTGTTGAATCTCAGCTTTTAAAATAATTTTAATAAATTTCCGTTCTCAATTTTTAATAGACCATGAAATCGTCAGAATTTGCAAAGACAATATCTATGGGGATAATACGATTACATATGACATTAAAAAAAACAATAAGCATCTCCATATGAAAAAAATTATAAGTTTATTTTTTCTGTTATTTATCTGTAATCTTGGTTTTTCCCAGGAGTTGTTGGCAACTGTTCAGGTGAACTCCCAACAAATAGGAGGAAGTAACCAGCAGGCCTTTAAAGCTTTGGAGAAAAGTCTTAGGGATTTTATCAATAATACCAGCTGGACGGGAAAGAAGTTACAGAATTTTGAAAAAATCAAGTGTGGGTTTTCGATTGTCGTTGCTGAAAGAGATGTCAACAAATTCAAAGGGTCTATCGTTGTACAGGCAGTGCGTCCGGTTTATAATACCACATATGAGTCTCCTTTACTGAATCTTCAAGATCAGCGCTTTAGTTTTGAATATATTGAGAACGAAAACCTTATTTTCAATGAAAGACAGTTTTCCGGAAAGAACCTTACTGATGTAATCAGTTTCTATATTTACCTTATTTTGGGTTATGATGCAGACAGTTTCCAGTCTATGGGGGGAACTCAATGGTTTTCAAAAGCTCAGCAGATTGCTCAAAATTCTCAAAACAGAAACTATGACGGCTGGAATACAATCAACGAACCGAGAAGCCGTACCATATTAATCAATGAAATTATGAATCCCAACTGGAGCCAGTTGAGATCTACCATGTATACTTATCACAGATCCGGGATGGATAACCTTTTTAATCAGGATCAGACTCCAGGTAAAAAAGTGATTTTTGATGCCCTTATGCAGCTTAAGATGTATGAGAATACTTTCCAACAAGGGTTTTTCTTCAATCTTTTCATGGATACAAAGAGTGATGAAATCTTCAATGTTTTCAATTCCGGTAATAATGGCGGACTTATCCTTAATGATCTGAAGCAGACTATGATTATTCTTTCTCCTAAAAACATTGATAATAAGTGGAATAAGTGGAAGGTTTAGCATCTTGCTTATATGAGAGGTGAATGCATGAAATGGTTCCATTGTTTTTGGGGTAAGCATTTTGAATTTTTCATTGGTGTTTGATATTATTTTCTATATTTGTTATTATAATACTTAATTATTACCAAATCTTAATATTATGAAATCAAAAATCAAATCACAAAAGTTAACCAGAGATCAGCAAAAAAACATTTTAGGAAGTGGTCCAATCTCTTACGGATGCAGTGGCTGCTGCTTGTGGGCAACTCAAGACGGTGTAAGAACATGTATAGGATACTATCCTCCTAACAGAGATTGTACTTGCATGGTTTAAAATACTGTATTGAGATATATATGAATTGATCTCAATCGTATAAAGATAAAAGCCATATAAAAACAGGAATTGTATTTGTAGCCGGCTGTAATTTTTAAAAGTAATCCTCAAAAGCCTCAGATCGCTTTAAGGATTACTTTTTTTAATATGTTTATTAAGGCATGTTGGGTTGTTATTTCAGTATCTTGATTTTTGAAACTGGTCTAATGGTAAGTTTTCCCCGTTTCAATATGGAGATTTAAAAATTTCACAGGATTGCCATTCTCAGATATTGAATACTGACTTCTAAAGTTCTATATTTGCATTTAAAGTAACTCGTCGTTTATCCATGCTTTCAAGAATTTACATTAAGAATTTTGCCCTGATTGATACCCTTGAAGTATCATTGAATAACGGTCTTCAGGTAATTACCGGAGAAACAGGAGCTGGGAAATCCATTATTTTGGGTGCATTGCGCCTTATTCTCGGAGAAAGGGCAGATGTAAAATCAATCTCAAAAGCAGAAGAAAAAAGTGTTGTAGAAACTGAGTTTGCTTTAAATAATCAATTCAAGAAATTCTTTATTGAAAACGATCTTGATTATGAATTGCAAACCATCATCAGAAGAGAAATATTACCATCCGGAAAGTCAAGGGCATTTATCAATGATGTTCCGGTAACACTGGATATATTGAAAGAACTTTCTTCTCAATTAATTGATATTCATTCTCAATTTGAAACTTCCAATCTTTTTACCTCAGAATATCAGTTTAAAATCATTGATGGACTTTCTGAAAATAAAAAGATCATTGATGATTATCAGCAGGAGTTTTCAGCGTTTCAGAATTTGAAAACATTCCTGAAAAAACTGAAAACACAACTTTCAGAAGCCAATAAAGAAAGTGATTATAAAGATTTTCTGCTTAACGAACTTGAAGAATTAAAACTGGATGATGTAGATTACGAAGATATTCAAAACCAGTTAGCTGTTCAGGAAAATGCAGGAATGATCTCTGAAAATGTTGGTCAGATTCTGTCAAGGTTTCATCAGGAAGAAATTGGAATTCTTTCATTCTTTAATGAAGCCAAAGCTAAGCTTTCCAGAATTGCGGGTATTTCAACCAGTTTTGCTGAATTGGATCAAAGACTTGAAATCTCATTTGTAGAGTTAAAAGACATTATTTCCGAGTTGGAACATGAATCAGAGAAACTGGAGATCGATCCGGAAAATCTTATCGTTCTTACCGAGTTGAATAACAAAATCAATGCTTTATTCCTTAAACATAATGTTTCAGGCCTTACTGAGCTGATTGAGATCAGAAATGAACTTGCAGGAGATCAGAAAGGAGCTTCAGAGCTGGAAGCACAAATTATTGAAACTGAAGAAAACATTGCTGAAAAAGAAAAAACACTTCAGATTCTGGCTGAAAAACTTTCCAAAAACAGAAAAAAGAATGTTCCTGTTTTCATTAAAAAAGCAGAGGGACTTCTTAAAAAGCTAGGTCTTGAAAAAGCGAGAGTAGATATAGAATTGCAGGATGCTGAAGAGTTTAATCTATTTGGAAAAGAAAATATCCAGCTTTTATTCCAGGCCAATTCAGGATTTCCTTTAAAGCCAATCCAGACAGCCATTTCTGGTGGGGAAAGATCAAGAGTGATGTTGGCGGTAAAAAAGATCATTGCAGAAAGTGATGAATTACCAACATTGATTTTAGACGAAATTGATACCGGAGTTTCAGGAAAAGTAGCCGAAGAAATCGGAAATCTTATGCGTGAAATGTCTGAAGATATGCAGCTGATTGTTATTTCCCACCTTGCACAGGTTGCAGCCAAAGGAAATGATAATTATAAAGTGGTAAAGCAGGATATTGCCGGGAAAACTCAATCTACCATCATTCCATTGAGTGATGGTGAAAAACTGAATGAAATTGCACAATTGCTTTCAGGGAGTAAGATTACCGAAGCAGCTCTTGCTCAGGCTAAAGAACTTATTGGCTAAGAGGCTGTAACGTTTTTTACCTTATAGTTACTAATGTAAAAAACTCAACTATGTTTCTAAAGTTCCTTAAGCTGGAAATTAAAAGCTTCTTCCGTGGTACATCTTTAGGGATCAATCTTACCATGAAGATTTTAAGATTCATTGCGATTCTTTATTTCATGGGCTGTCTTACTGGTGGGGCCTTTCTGGTCTTTATGTATGTACAGGAAGAAATGCATCAGGATCCTTTAAAGATTGTTTCCAAATTCTTACTTATAGGCTGGGTGGTAGATTTAGCCATTAAATATCTCTGGCAGGAAATTCCAACGCAGAATATTAAGCCCTTTCTTACTTTGAATATTAAAAAGAGAACCCTGGTCAATTATCTTTTAGTAAAAACCTTTTTTTCGGCCTTCAGTTGGCTGAACTCTCTCTTTTTTATTACATTTTCTGGAATTGCATTATTTCACGGCTATAGTGTCGTGGGAGTTTTGTCGTGGCTGATTGGTATTTCATCATTATTTTACCTGAATAGTTTTATCAATATTTTTCTGAACAGTACAGAAAAGATTGCGATTGCTGTGGCGATAGTATTTGCGATAGTAGGCGCGTTAGGTTATTATAATATTATCCCGGTACTTTCTTATTCAGAAATGGCCTTCCATAGTCTTTATGAAAACCCATATCTTTCACTGATTCCTATTGCTTTGTTTGCCCTATTTTGGATCTTCTGTTTTAGGTATATCCGTAAAGAATTTTATCTGGATCAGGGTCTTGAGGCTAAAAAGTCAGTAGGGAAAACAGAGAATATTGCATTTCTGAATAAATATGGGGTCATAGGAACGTTCATCAATAACGATATTAAAATGTTGAAGCGTAATAAAGTAGCCAAAGGGATTCTTTTGGGAAGTTTTATGTTTCTTTTCTATGGATTGTTGATGTATACTTCTAAAGCTTATAAAACTCCGGCAATGACTATGTTTATGGGACTTTTTGTAACCGGTGGTTTTCAGTTTCTGTTTGGGCAAAGGGTTCCTGCGTTTGACAGCTCTTATTACCCTTTGATGATGACCCTGAATGTCCCTTACAAAGAATATTTAAAAGCCAAGTGGTGGCTGATGAATATTGTGACTGGAGTTTCAATTATTATAGCCGCTGTCTATACTTATTTTGGATGGGAAATTTATGTTACTTTTTTTGCTGCCGGACTTTATAATATTGGAGTGAATTCACAATTTACCCTTTGGTCCGGAGCCTTTAATAAAACCCAGATTGATCTTAATTCAAAAGAAAAAAGATTTGGACAGAAAAATAGTTTCAATCTGAAGTCAATGTTATTGATGATTCCTAAAATGTTGCTTCCTATGGCTGTATTTGCAGGTGCAAAATCTCTTTTTGGAATTACGGCAGGCGTTATAAGTATTGCCATAATGGGACTGATAGGATTTTTACTCCGGGAAAAAATCTTTGATATCATTGTAAGGCATTATAAAAGAGAAAAATACAGCACATTAGATGCATTTAAAAATAAAGACTAAGCTATGATTACTATCAATAATTTATCTAAAACATACGGGACGGCAACCGTTCTGAACATTGAACATCTTGAAATTTCTAATGGTGAAACTTTTGGTCTGGTAGGAAATAATGGGGCTGGGAAAACGACTCTTTTCAGTTTGATGCTGGATCTTATTCAGGCAAGTACAGGTTTTGTAAGCATTGATGGAATAAAAGTAAATGAATCAGAGATCTGGAAAAACAAAGTTTCCGCATTTGTAGATGATTCCTTTCTTATTGGTTATCTGACTCCGGAGGAATATTTTTATTTCATCGGTGAATTGAGAGGACAGAATAAGGCTTCCGTAGATGATTTTTTAAAACCCTTTCACGATCTTTTTAACGGTGAGATCCTTGCATCCGGTAAATATATCAGGGATCTTTCGAAAGGGAATCAGAAAAAAGTAGGAATTGTAGGAGCCATTATTGGAAATCCTGAAATCATTATTCTGGATGAACCATTCGCTAACCTGGATCCCTCTACCCAGATCAAGCTTAAAAATCTCATCAAAGAATTATCAAAACAGGACGGTGTAACTTTTCTTATTTCCAGTCATGATTTATCCCATACTACAGAAGTTTGCAACAGAATTGTAGTGGTAAACAAAGGACAATTAGTAAAAGATATCCAAACAACACCTGAGACCCTGAAAGATCTGGAACAGTATTTTTCAGATCAGGTATCCGGCCCGAATGAATTGGCCGGATTATAAATTTAAAAGACAGGAACGCTCTATTTCCTGTCTTTTTTACCACTCAAATAATTCAAAGTAAAAAATATTTTTTTTTGTGTAACCTTTTACAATTTTGATTGTCATTATAGTAGAAACAGTATTAGAATGAAATTTTTGTTCGGAAATAAAAAAGATGATTTGTTGAGCCTTCTGAAAAAACAGGATCCGGCTGCACAGAAGCTTTTCTATGAACAGAATGTAAAGAGATTTCTAAGTGTGGCAAAAAGTTACGTAAGTGACTTGTACCAGGCGGAAGATTGTCTCATTAAAGCATTCTGTAAAATATTTAAGCATATAGAAAGCTTCAGGGAAGAAGCAAATCTGGAAAGCTGGGCAAGGAGAATTGTTGTGAATGAATGTCTGAATTTTATTAAAAGCCATAAAACGGTATTTTATCTCGATGAGATCAATCAGTCTTTTCAGGAAGATATTCATGAACCGAACATTGAATTTGATTTCAATGCACAGGAATTGTTGGATCAGTTGCCGGATGCTTACAGAATGGTTTTCAATCTGTATGTATTAGAGGGGTATTCTCATCAGGAGATTGCTGATACCTTGCAGATTTCTCTTGCAGTGAGCAAAACACAGTTGTTCAGAGCAAAAGAAAAATTAAGAAAGATCTACTTTCAACAACAAAAAAAAATGAAAAATGAACACGTCTAAAGATAATTTTGAATGGCACATCAGAAAACAGATTGAAGAACGGGAAATTACCCCTTCCAGAGATTTGTGGTCTGAAATTGAGCTGCAATCCGAAAATAAAACGATCACAGGATCAAAAATAAACTGGTTTTTAGTCGCTGCATGTATTGTGCTAAGTTTCAGCTTAGGAACGGTTTTATTTTTACTGAAAGATTCATCATCTGTTCAACCCGAATTGGTAAAGAAAACACCGCAACATGATGTGGAACAAGTAATCACCATGCCGGAGCAGGAGCCTGCTCAGCTTGCAGAGAAGAGCAATACAAAGAAAGAACTGAAAAACACTTCCATTCCAAAAGGAACTGAAGAGATAGCAGCTTTACCTATAACGAAAGAAAGTAAATTGAGCTCCAAAGAAATAATGGCTGAAAAGAAACTTGAAATACTTCAAATTCAGACTCCTACAATTCTTGCAAAGACAGACTCTTCAAAAGTTCAGATAAAAAAGAAAAAATATGTGGATCCCTCCACACTTCTCTTCTCAGTAGAACATAAAGATGTGATTGAAAAAACAAAAGGTGGAAGCAATGTGGCTACTATAGAATTGAATACTAAATAATTATCTCCAAATAATAAAAAAAATAATAACATGATCAAGAAATTAATCGTAATGGGAATGGTGTGCCTTGTTTCGACATCATTTTATGCACAAAAGAAGTTCAATATCAATTTGTCTAAAAAAGATACTGAAGTAAGCCCTATTGTGAAAGAGAAAGTTGAAGAATATGCAACAAAAATTAATGCAATTATTCAGGAAGAAAAAAAAATGATGGGAGAAGAGCTTGAGGTATTGAAATCCAGAAATCTTGATACTGCAGATTTTAATAGAGAAAAAGCTCAGATTGCAGATCGTTATTCAGAAAAAATGGATAAAAGAATTGAAGATCTTGGATTTGATCTGGATGAGGTCATCCAAAAGCAGGTCAGATATTCACTTTTAAATACTGATGTGAACTCTAATGAAGAACTTAAAGCAAAGCTGTTAAAGAAATTTCGCCCAACGAGAAACCTTACCGGATATTTTTCTTATGGTGTAATGACGCTTACCAATAATTTACCAGATAATGAGTTAGATAAGAATATAGGATACGCTAATAATCTCGAATTTGGATTAAAACTAAACTATCAGCTAAGCAGAACAAGCCCGTGGGCAGTAATTTCCGGATTAGGATTTTCCTGGAGGACCATTAGAATGGATAATAATATGCTATTTACAAAAGGTCCGGAGTATGGAGTTGCTCTTGAGCAATATAACGGAAACCTGAGTAAAAATAAATTGAGAACAGGCTATATTATGGTTCCGCTAGGAATGCAGTATAATTTTTCAAAACTTAAAAATGGAGGAATGGATATTCAATACCGAAATTATTACAGAGGGTTCAAAGTAGGAGCCAATGTATACGGAGGAGTGAAAATGACGACCAATAATATTGTAAAAGGAAACGAAGGCGAGATAAGAAACAAAGGAAATTATCAGGTAAATCCTTTTGTGTATGGAGCCCAGCTTACTTTTTCGTATAACAGTATCAGTGTATTTGTGAAGAAAGATTTTAGTAATTTCTTTAAAGACAATTATTTTAAAAATGATAAAGCCCTTATTTTCGGAGTTTCTATTGGAATAGAATAATACTTATTCATATCAATTAAAAAACACTGGAGAAAGCTCTCCAGTGTTTTTATTTAAAGTCTATGAATGAAAATTAGAATTGTTATTTCAGACTGCCTACCATATCTTCAGGTTTTACCCACTCATCAAACTGTTCCGCAGTTAAAAGGCCAAGGTTAACGGCCTCTTCTTTGAGAGTTGTTCCATTTTTGTGGGCTGTTTTTGCAATTTTTGCAGCATTTTCGTACCCAATATGAGTATTTAAAGCCGTTACAAGCATTAGAGATTTATCTACAAGTTCTTTAATTCTCTCGTGGTTGGGCTCAATACCTACAGCACAGTGGTCGTTGAATGAAATACATGCATCAGCAATAAGTTGTGCAGATTGAAGGAAGTTATAGGCCATTACCGGTTTGAAAACATTCAGCTCGTAATTACCCTGAGTTCCTGCAAAAGAAATCGTCGTGTCATTCCCTAGAACCTGTGCACAAACCATTGTTAAAGCTTCATTTTGAGTAGGATTCACTTTTCCAGGCATGATGGATGATCCAGGTTCGTTTTCCGGAATATAGATTTCCCCAATTCCTGAACGAGGTCCGGAGGCCAGTAATCTGATATCCTGAGCAATTTTGAATAAAGAAACCGCAAGTTGTTTTAAAGCGCCGTGGCTTTCAACAATCGCATCATGAGCGGCTAATGCTTCAAATTTATTCTCAGCTGTAATAAACGGATGGTTAGTAAATTTTGCAATATATTCTGCGACCTTTACATCGTAGCCAGCGGGTGTATTTAAACCTGTTCCTACTGCGGTTCCCCCCAAAGCAAGTTCAGAAAGGTGAGGGAGTGTGTTTCTTAAAGCTCTTAATCCAAATTCCAATTGAGCAACATACCCGGAAAACTCCTGTCCCAATGTAAGTGGAGTTGCATCCATTAAGTGTGTTCTTCCGATTTTTACGACATCTTTGAAAGCTTTGGATTTTTCAGCAAGCGTATTTTTTAATTTTTCAACTGCCGGAATGGTAACTTCCACTACTTTTTTATAGGCTGCAATATGCATAGCCGTTGGATAAGTATCATTGGATGATTGGGATTTATTCACATCATCGTTTGGGTGAATTTCAGATTTCTCTCCTAAAGTTCCGCCATTATTCACATGAGCACGGTTAGACACTACTTCATTCACATTCATGTTTGACTGAGTTCCTGAGCCGGTTTGCCAGATTACCAGAGGAAACTGATCATTTAGTTTTCCTTCAAGGATTTCATCACAAACTTTAGCGATCATGTCTCTTTTTTCAGAGGAAAGAGCTCCCAAATCAGCATTGGTGTAGGCTGCAGCCTTTTTTAAATAGGCAAAAGCCTCAATAATCTCGTGAGGCATAGATCCTTCAGGACCAATTTTGAAATTGTTTCTTGAGCGTTCTGTCTGCGCACCCCAAAGTTTATCTGCAGGTACCTGCACTTCTCCCATGGTGTCTTTTTCTATTCTGTAATTCATTGTGGTTGAAATTTTATAGTATTTTTATTCCTGAAGCCTTGTTTTTATCTTTTTTGGCTTCATTATTTGATTAGTATAAAGGTACTTATAAACTCAAAAACTCGCAATTTATAATCATTATAAATATCAATTTTAATGACTGATTTTGCTCATATTTTTTTATTGGAAGCCGTATTTTTGTACAAACAAAAAAATTGAATGGAATTTAGATATCAGGATCCGTATCCAATTCAGAAAGATGATACGGTGTATAAAAAGCTTACATCAGATTATGTAAAGATTGAAAAACTGGGCGACAGAGAAATTTTAACAGTTGACCCAAAGGGATTGGAATTATTGGCTGAAGAAGCTATGGCAGATGTTTCTTTCATGTTGCGTTCTTCACACTTAGAAAGCCTTAAAAGAATCATTGATGATCCTGAAGCTACTGACAATGACAGATTCGTTGCGTATAATTTATTACAAAATGCTGCTGTAGCAGCAGAAGGAGCACTTCCTTCTTGCCAGGATACGGGAACAGCGATTGTAATGGGTAAAAAAGGAGAAAACGTATACACAGGTGTGGATGACGGTGAATTCTTAAGCCGCGGAATCTATAATACGTATCAAAAAAGAAACTTAAGATATTCTCAGGTGGTTCCTTTAACGATGTTTGATGAGAAAAATTCAGGATCTAACCTTCCGGCGCAGATTGATATCTATGCTAAAAAAGGAGATTATTATGAATTCTTATTCTTAACAAAAGGAGGTGGCTCAGCGAACAAAACATTTCTTTACCAAAAGACAAAATCTTTATTAAACGAGAAATCTCTTGAAGAATTCGTAAAGGAAAGAATTTCAGATCTTGGTACAGCAGCCTGTCCACCCTATCACTTAGCATTGGTAATTGGAGGAACTTCAGCTGAAGCGAATCTTGCCGCTGTGAAAAAAGCTTCTGCAAAATATTATGACAACCTTCCAACAGAAGGAAATGAAGCCGGTCAGGCATTCAGAGACCTTGAATGGGAAGCGAAAGTTCAGAAAATCTGCCAGGAAAGTGCTATTGGAGCACAGTTTGGAGGAAAATATCTTACTCACGACGTAAGAGTAATAAGACTTCCAAGACACGCTGCTTCTTGCCCGGTAGGAATGGGAGTTTCATGTTCTGCAGATAGAAATATCAAAGGAAAAATTACAAAAGACGGGATATTCCTTGAACAGTTGGAACAGGATCCAAAGAGATTCTTACCCGCTACACCGCCACACCTTGAAGAAGCTGTTGAAATTAACTTGAATAAGCCAATGCCTGAAATCCTGGCTGAGCTTTCTAAATATCCGATCAAAACTAGACTAAAACTTAACGGAACTCTGATCGTAGCAAGAGATATTGCTCATGCTAAGATCAAAGAAATCATCGACAGCGGAAAACCAATGCCGGAGTATTTCAAAAATCACCCAATCTATTACGCAGGACCTGCAAAAACACCGGAAGGAATGGCTTCAGGAAGTTTCGGACCTACAACAGCAGGGAGAATGGATGTGTATGTAGATGAATTCCAAAGCCATGGCGGAAGTATGATTATGCTGGCAAAAGGAAACAGAAGTCAGGATGTTGCCAATGCTTGTAACAAATACGGAGGTTTCTACCTTGGATCAATTGGAGGACCTGCTGCTATTCTGGCAAAAGATAATATTGTATCCGTAGATGTAGTAGATTTCCCTGAGTTAGGAATGGAAGCGGTAAGAAAAATTGAAGTAAAAGATTTCCCTGCATTCATCATTACCGATGATAAAGGAAACGATTTCTTTGCTGATCTAGCTCATTAATCAGATAAAAAGACCTTGAGAGCGGAGATATGAGCTGTTTATATGAGCCTCAAATCTCCCTTCTCACCGTCTCAAAATCTATATAGAATTAAAATAAATTAAAAAATAGAGACGGTATCTTTTGTGTAAAAAAGAAAAAAGCTTTATTTTTGCCTAAAATCTTTAAGAGAATGATAACTATTTTATCAGCATTTTGGCCGTTCTACCAGTTCCTTTGGACTGTATTCTTTATTACTATGTTCTTAGTAGGATTCTGGTGTATTTTTATGTTCTTCGGATTAGTTATCCCAATGTGGCTAACTGAAGGTTTGAAAGAGTACTTCGGAAAAGTGAAGCCTTTCGATCCTGAAGATATCAGAAGAAAGCTTATTACTGAGCAGGAAGGTGTAGAAACTATTTACAGCCAGCCTAAAGGAAACGGACCTTTCCTTCATCACGATCACGGACATCATCATTAATTGATTGTCATTGCTTTTTCACCTGAATTCTGAAAAAGTAATATCAAAGCAAAACAACATATATAAACCGCTTAATTTTTTTAAGCGGTTTTTCTATTTATTATTCCTCAGATGTTCCGGAGATACCCCAAACTTCTTTTTAAAGGCTCGGGTAAAATTCTGAAGATATTCATAACCACACTCAATGGCAATTTCTTTAATCATAATGTTTTTGTCTGTAATAAGTTTTCTGGCCTTTAACATTCTAAGTTCAGAAATGTAATGACTGATCGTAGTGTGATATTCCGTCTTGAACGCTTTCCTGATGAGGTTTTGATTTAATCCAATCAATTTTCCGATTTCCTCAGCTTTAATATTCCGGTGATAATTTTCATCAATGAATTTTTTAATCATTTCAGGAGTTTTTGAAGCGACCTCTAGACTGTTTTTTTCATTAAACTGTTCAAAAATAAGAATCAGGAGCTTGATGATCTTTGCTTCAGTAAACAGCTTCTGCATCACTCCTTTTTTAGAATAGGCTAAAATCTCTTTTAAAATAATATGCATTTCAACCGTCATGTTGGGGGGAGTGGCTTTTTGAAGAAAGATGAAGTTATTATGAATCATATTTTCCAGGATTTCTGCGCCTTCTTTATTGGTTTCAGGATTGATAAGGTTTGAAATATATTGGTAATTGAGTTGAATGTGCAGATATTTCAGATTCTCTTCACTGTCAGTCCATAATTCTGCCTTGTTTTTCTGTGATGAATAATGAAGGATATACTGGTTTTTCTTAAATAAGAATTGGGTATCACAATCATGAGCCTTCAGATGAATATCCGGACTTAATAAAAACAGAAGATTGAAACTTGAAATGGATTCAAGCAAATATGATCTTGGAGAGCCTGCAATGGCAGATGAATTCTGCATGTTAATTTCAATATGCTCCGATTTGAAAACGACCTCTTTTTCCTGTTGATCCCCCATACAACACATTTTTACAGCCATAGTACCATGTAAAGCACCTTTATAGGATAACTAAAAGTTGGGAAATGATAACCCGGAATTAATTACGTAAGGTACTTTTGCGCAAAATTAAATTAAATTTAGAATAATTAAAAATAATATTTATGATTAGAGATTTATATTTTGCAGTACGAAATCTGGGAATTGGAATATTGCTGATGGGAGGAAGTGCATTAAGTGCCCAGCAAAGCTGCAATAATACAAATCCGGGAAATAATACTGGAGATCTGGGATGTGTGACCTTTACATATCAGGGGCAATTAGTTACTTATACTACGGTAAGGACTGCAGATGGAAAGATCTGGCTTCAGCAAAATCTTGGAAGTGAAAGGGTTGCGGAGTCTATAGATGATGAACAATCTTATGGAGACTTGTTTCAGTGGGGAAGATGGGATGACGGACATCAATTACGGGCTTCTTCCACAACTTCTGTACCTGCTGTTAACTCTCCGAATGGTCTAGAAGGTGGATCCTTTATTACAGGATCTCCTGCATGGTGGTCTACTAATGGGCTCAATGATAAATGGGCTGGTACAGGTTTTTCAGAAGTAGCAGAGTCGGTGGGAATTGATCCATGTAAGGCAATAGGGGATGGCTGGAGATTACCCACCCAGGCAGACTGGACAGATGCTATTGAAGTTACAGGAATTCATTCACCCATAAAAGCATATGCAGGAGTTTTAAAATTACCTATGGGAGGTTTCCGTAGTTCATCAAATGGAGGGATTACTTCTGCAGGACAAAAAGGATACTTCTGGAGTTCTACACCTACTGGTATTGGAGGAAAATATTTGTACATAGGAACTACCATTACTAATGCTTCTGCAGGAGCTTCACGAGGACAAGGATCTTCAGTAAGATGTATGAAAATAGAGTCAGAGCTTGGAACTTCTGATCTCAATTTGAAGAAAAAAACGGTTGAGGTCTTTCCAAATCCCGTAAAAGGAATTCTTACAGTAAAAAGTACTTCTTTGATTGAAGGAATCAAGATCATTAATGCTGTTGGGCAAAGTATAATAGCCCCATTCTCAGATAATCAGATCAACATGAATGCTCTTCCCTCTGGTTTATACATGATACAGTTAAAATTAAAGAACGGAGAATCTGTGGTAAAGAAAATTATGAAAGACTAATTTTTTTAACATTTGAATCAATATATCTGTTAGATTTCCGTTACATACGATAGTTCATTACAATTACTTTTATTGAAAGGCTCATGGAATTTTTTTCATGGGCCTTTTTTATGCTATGTTGATCCTTGTTTAATCAAAAAAAGAATAAAATCATCACTGCAAAAAAGAAATTAATATTATATTCGATAAAAATAAAGATATGAAAAAATTCTATTTCGTTGTTTTGTTGATCATTACAACGGTTGTTTTCGGGCAGATTAATTATACGATTTCACCCAATCCGTTTAATGAAACAGATGCAATTACACTGACAGTTCCAGGTGATCAGATTGATGAATCGGCCTGGGGAGTAACTAATAATTCAATTTATATGTGGTCCTGGTCCTTTGATACCAATTATCAGAACAGCCAGGATTGTCCAACCAACGGAAGCTGGAACAACTCCAATGAATTGAATAAGCTTAATTACAATGTTTCAACAGATACATACACTCTAACATTAACGCCAACGGCTTTTTTCGGTAGAACAGGAATCGGAAGATTTGGATTTTTATTAAAAGATAAAACCGGATCACATCAGACTTCCCCTGATATTTTTGTGAATGTAGGGGTACTGAATTTAAATTTAACGAATCCAACTGCAAACAGCCTTACAACAGTTCCAACAGGGAATTCAATTAATATTACGGCAACAACGAACGTTAATGCTACTTTTCAGCTTAAAGCCAATGGGGTTGTAATAAATTCTACATCTACACCCTCTCAGTCTTATTCTTATAATTACACGGTATCTCAAGATGCGAATATGGAAGTAATCGCCACAGAGGGAAGCAGCTCAAAAAATGCAACATTTATTTTACAGGTTCCCCGAAATGTTGTTTCTGAAGCCATACCGGGTTGGATCAAACAGGGAATAAATTATGATCTGGCAGATCAAACGAAGATTGGGCTTGCTTTGTATGCTCCTCACAAAAGCTTTGTCCACGTGATCGGAAGTTTTAATAACTGGGTTGTGAATGATACCTATCTGATGAAAAGAGATACCGCTAATCCCGATCTTTACTGGATTGAATTAAATGGATTAACTCCACAACAAATGTATACGTTCCAATATAGGACTAATGATTTGAAAAAAGTGGCTGACCCTTATTCTCCTCAGATCTTATCATCTTATGATGACCAGTGGATTTCCTCTTCTACCTATCCGAATCTTCCGGCATTTCCGGCAGGACAGGATTTTGAGGTTTCAATATTCAAAACGGGGCAAACTCCTTACAACTGGCAGGTGACTAATTTTCAAAGACCCGCAAAAGAAGATCTTATTGTATATGAATTGTTGTTAAGAGATTTTACACAGGAAAAAAACTGGCAGTCTTTAATTAACAAAATTTCTTATTTAAAAAATCTAAAGATTAATGCCATTGAATTGCTCCCTATTATGGAATTTGAAGGAAATCTTTCCTGGGGATATAATACCTCTTTTCATTATGCTTTAGACAAAGCTTATGGAACACCTGAAAAATTCAAAGAGTTTGTTGATCTGTGTCATCAGAATGGGATTGCTGTCATTCTTGATGTTGCCTTTAATCATGCAACAGGGCGTTCTCCTTTGGTAAGACTCTGGAATATAGATCCGGATGGTGATGGTTACGGTGATGTGGCAGCTAATAATCCTTATTTCAATCAGGTTCCTAAACATTCATATAATGTGTTTAATGATTTTAACCATACCAGTCCTTCAACTCAATATTACGTTGAAAGGTGTCTTCAGCAGTGGTTAAAGGAGTATCGTATTGATGGGTTTCGTTGGGATTTGACAAAAGGCTTTACGCAAAACTGTTCTGAAAATGATGAAAACTGTACAAATGCTTATCAGCAGGATAGGGTAGATATTATGAAGAACTATGCAGACAGACAATGGGCACTGGATCCTAATTCTTATATGATATTTGAGCATTTGGGAACTGATGCAGAAGAACAACAATGGGCCAATTACAGAGTGGCAGAAGGAAAAGGAGTGATGCTTTGGAATAAACAAACAGAGCCTTATAATCAAAATACGATGGGGTATAAAGATAATAGCAATTATGACCGCATGAATCATAGTCTTCATGGTTTTACCGATATGTGTGCTGTGGGATATGGAGAAAGTCATGATGAAGAAAGGCTGATGTTTAAAAATCTCGCTTATGGAGCGATCAATGGAAGTTATAGTGTAAAGAATTTGAATACGGCTTTGGAAAGGATGAAAACATTTGGAGCTACCTTCTTTACCATTCCCGGTCCTAAGATGATCTGGCAGTTTGGAGAATTGGGCTACGAATTCAGTATCAACCGATGCACGGATGGTAGCATTAACAATGGATGCAGAACCGATGAAAAACCTGTAGCCTTCACATTAGGATATGATACTGATGCCAACAGAAAGGCAGTTTATGATACTTGGGCAAAGATTATTGATATCAGAAATACCAATCCGGTATTCAAATCAAAGACTTATACCATAGAGTCAAACAATCTTGCCAATGATCCTGATGGGCTTATCACAAGAATTTATGTATATGACAATACAATCAACGGAATGAAAAACGTAGTCGTTCTGGCAAATTATTCTACTGCTGTACAAAATGTTGTTCCTTATTTTCCTTATGCTGGCCAGTGGAAAAACCTGATGGATGATACGGTTTCAAACATCGCTTCAACAACAGCTCCTATCACTTTACAGGCTGGAGAATTCAGAATTTTTGGAAACTATGCCGGAGCTTTATCTACCTCTGATGTGAGTGCTGCAAACAAGCTATCCCTTCAGATTGCTGATAATCCGATTAAAAATGGTGTTGCAAAATTAATATTTAACAAAGCCAGAAATGGAGAAATCATGATTTTCGATAGAAGTGGTAAAAAGTTGGATTCATTTAAGTTGAATAAAGAAAATGGGACTTATGAACTAAGAGTCAATTATCCGTCGGGAATGTATCTGGTTCATCTGAAATCAGAAAACGGAATGGCTATTGAAAAAATGATCGTGAAATAAATACAAAGGCAAATTGGCAATTCAGCGAATTTGCCTTTTTTCTTGGTAGTGATTATCCGCTTTTTGCATATTTGAAAAATTAGTCTACCTTTGCACTAGATTTATCAAGAAAGGTGGAGGGATTTGGCCCAATGAAACCTTAGCAACCTACACGATTCCAAAAGTGTAAAGGTGCTAATTCCAACCCGATGGGGAGATAAGTGAAGTCAATATTTCTTATACGAATTCCATTTCTTGAAGTCTTGTGTAGCTGCAGAATCATCTGCGGAAGAATATTATTAATTGGCAAGAACAAAGATGAAAAAATTAAGCACTGCTATATTATTGCTAGGGACAATTTTAGTCGCTGCCCAGGAGCAGGAGGAAAAAGGAAAACAAATCGAAGACATTATCATCGTCGGAAACCGAAATGTTAAAAGAACAAAATTAGAGACGCCGGTTCCTGTAGATGTAATCAATATTGATAAAGTCCAAAGATCATCTCCACAAATTACGGCTCAGGACATTCTGAATTATGTGATCCCTTCATTTAATGCTGTAAGACAGTCTGCTTCTGATGGAACGGAGCATATTGATCCTGTAACACTAAGAGGAATGGGGCCGGATCAGGTGTTGGTATTGCTTAACGGGAAGAGAAGACATACGACTTCCCTGGTAAACTATCAGAATACGGTAGGAAATGGATCTGTAGGAACAGATTTAAGTACAATTCCTGTCATTGCTATTGAAAAAATTGAAGTATTAAGAGACGGTGCAGCAGCACAATACGGTTCTGATGCCATTGCAGGAGTAATTAATATTATTCTAAAAAAGAATGCAGGCGCTTCAGCAAGTTTAACCTATGGATTAAGCGGAAGAAATGATGGTGATACTTACCAGGCCGGCGTTAATTATGGAACTTCTTTGGGTAAAGATGAAGGTTTTATCAATCTTTCATTGCAGCTAAGTCACAGAGGAAAAACAACGAGAACCCAAAATCACGATCTTGATATTTTCGGAAATAATTTTGCCTACGAATTTGCAGATAATCCAGATATTGCAAGACAAAATGATGATGATGAAATAAATAAAAGAGGATTAACAAGAGACTATTTTAATTTCCAGATCGGAGATGCCCAAATCAGACAAGGGCAAGTGTTTTTCAATGCAGAATACCCTTTGAACGATAACTTTAAATTCTATTCCTTTGGTGGTTTCAGCATTAAAGAAGGAAAAGGGTATGGTTTCAGAAGACTTCCCAATGAAGATTTTAATATTGTTAAAGAAATATACCCTAACGGTTTTCAGGCAGTTCTGAATTCTCAGATCTACGATATTTCCTATGCTGTAGGTGCGAAATATAATGTTAATAATTGGCTGATAGACCTGAGTAATACCTTTGGGAGCAATACTTTCAATTATAACGTAAGCAATACCAATAATGCTTCTCTTGGGATAAAATCACCCACCCGATTTTATGCAGGAGCACACAGTTTTCTGCAAAATACCATTAATCTTGATATTTCAAAAAAGATAAAGAACTTCAATATTGCCTTTGGAGGAGAATTCAGGTTTGAACAATACCAGATTAAAGCAGGCGATGAGGCTTCTTATACCCAATATGATGTGAACGGTAATGTTGCAACACAAGGTTCTACAGTGATTGGGGCAGGAGGTTCTCAGTCTTTTATAGGTTTTTCACCGGATAATGCCTTGAAAAAAGATAGGCATTCAACAGCGGTGTATGCTGATATTTCCTATGATCTTGCTAAGAAACTGAATATTGATGCTGCTGCCAGATTTGAAAACTATTCAGATTTTGGAAGTACCCTGAACGGAAAATTGGCTGTGAGATATGAGTTTGTGAAAAATTATGCAGTAAGAGCAGCTGTAGGAACAGGATTCAGGGCGCCATCACTTCAGCAGCAGTATTTTAATAACTCTTTTGCGGATATTTCTACTTCAGGTGATGGAATTGTAAGGAAAGGAATTTTTAATAATGACAGCAAGGCAGCAGAGGTTCTCGGATTTGATAAATTAAAACAAGAAACATCTGTAAACGGAAGTGCCGGATTTACCTTACAACCTGCCAAAGGCTTATTCATTACTGTAGACGGATATATTATTAAAGTGAAAGACAGAATTGTCATTACCAGCAATATCACAGATTCCAGATTATCTGATATTTCAGTAGTAGGAGAAGGAAGTGCAGTAGAAAGCGGCAGATTCTTTGCCAACGCGATTGATACGGAAACAAAAGGAGTAGATGTAGTGGTTTCCTATGATTGGAAACTGGCAGGTGGAAACTTAAATATCAATCTTGCCGGAAACTATACAGAAACAAAAATTACAGACTTTCATTTTCCTGAACATCTGGGAACACCTCAGAATGAATTTTTTGGCCCGGATCAGATTAATATTATTGAAACTTTATCCCCAAAAACAAAAGCTTCATTAGGATTGACGTATGGAATTGGAAAATTCAATTTTCTCGTAAGAAATACCTATTTTGGTAAAGTCATAAGAGACGGATTTCCTTTCGGAGAGGTTCAGGAGTTTTCACCAAAGGTAGTTACTGATGTAAGTGTAGGGTATGATATTACAAAAAATATCAACTTTACGGTGGGAGCTAATAACGTATTTGATGTTTTCCCGGATCTTCAGATCTATAAAAATTCATATTATGGAGTGTTCAAATATGCACCGGTTCAAATGGGTACATTGGGAAGCTATTTTTTTGGAAGGCTTAATTTTAATTTTTAATGAGTAAATGAGTACTGCTTCACATCAGATTGGCTGGAAAACAGCCGCAGCCATTGTCGTTTCCAATATGATAGGGACAGGGATTTTTACAACCCTGGGATTTCAATTATCAGATATTACCAATACCTACAGTATTTTCCTGTTATGGATAATCGGAGGAATTCTGGCGCTGTTCGGAGCTTTCTGCTATGCGGAATTAGGCTCCCATTTTAAAGGAAACGGCGGTGATTTTATTTATCTTAAAGAAACGTATCATCCTTTATTTGGATACCTGATAAGTTGGATTTCCTTAATTATTGGGTTTTCTTCGCCAGTCGCATTGGCAGCTTTAGCCATGTCGAAATATCTTTCTGTATTTGATTATTCATTCGGAAATGGCTTTGCGATTGCAGCGATCTTTTTGGTAGCTATTACCTTGTCGTTCAGTTTAAAGACTTCAAGCCGGTTCCATAATTTTTTTACATTCATCAAAATTGCCTTTATCATTATATTGATAATTTTGGGTGTTGGATTATCAGGCTCTCCACAAATTGGAAACAGCCTGAATTTCAGTAATAGCTGGCAGAATGAAATGATGCTTCCTGCCTTTGCTACCTCATTGGTTTTTGTTACCTATTCCTATACCGGATGGAATTCAGCGTCTTATATTGCTGGGGAAATAAAGGATGTTCAGAAGAATCTTCCTAAATCACTGATTATAGGAACCGTTTTTGTGACGGTAAGTTATATTCTTGTGAACTATATCATGCTGAAACATGCTCCGGTAAGTCAACTGGCGGGAAAAGAAGATGTAATGGGTGAGGCTGCGGTGAATATGTTTGGGATTTCCTTCGGGAAAATTGTAAATATTTTTATCGCATTACAGCTTATTGCAACAATTAGTGGATACTTATGGGTAGGTTCAAGATTGACTCAGGCCTTTGCAAAAGATACCCGTATCTGGAAACCTCTTTCAGTAGGAAATAAAAAAGGAATTCCGGTGAGAGCGATCTTTGCTCATGCAGTTATCGCGACCATCATAATTTTAACAGGAAGCTTCAAGGAGATTTTTGTATATACCGCATTTATCCTTCAATTATTTGCCAGTTTAGCAATTTCGACGGTATATTTTCTTAAAAAGAAGGATAGAAAAATATTTAAATCTAATGCTTTTTATATTTTTCCGACTGTTTTTTTACTATTCAGTTTTTATATCCTTTATTTTACCTTTATTCATAACCCTAAAGAAAGTTTAATAGGACTAGGAATTATTGCTGTAGGACTCATTTTATATTGGATTGACAGAAGACTTTCCAAAGGAGTTTAAAGGAAGATTGAAAACCTAAAAAAGAGGATGGGCCAATTCGTAAAGAGATCTTTTTATTATTTTGTTTCCTTGATCCCTAATGCTCAAAAATTTATACTTTACTTTTGAATTAATAATCCTTATCTTTGCACCCACAAAAATTCGACAATGTCTAAATCATTAATTCCAAAATTAGAAGCTATAAAACAAAGATATAATGAGGTTGCAGACCTTATTATACAGCCTGATGTCATTTCAGACCAAAAAAGATATTCTTCTTTGAACAAAGAATATAGTGATTTGGGAAAAATTGTAAGAGTTTATGATCAGTATAAAGGTGCCTTAGATAGCATCGAAGAATCTGATGAAATTATTGCAGATGGCTCAGATAGAGATCTTGTAGATCTTGCAAAAGAAGAAAAATTAGAAGCTCAATCCAAACTTCCGGGATTAGAAGAAGAACTTAAAGTTCTTTTGATTCCTAAAGATCCTGCGGATGATAAAAACGTTATCGTTGAATTACGTGCCGGAACCGGAGGTGATGAAGCAGCGATCTTCGTGGAAGACATTTACAGAATGTATACCATGTATTTCAAAACAAAAGGATGGAGACATGAAGTGACAGATTCTAATGAAGCAGCAAAAGGGTACAAGGAATTGATCATGAAGGTGGAAGGAGAAGGTGTTTACGGAATCATGAAATTCGAATCAGGAGTTCACCGTGTACAACGTGTACCGGAAACAGAATCTCAGGGTAGAGTTCATACCTCTGCGATTACAATAGCTGTTTTACCGGAAGCGGAAGAAGTAGACTTTGAACTGAATCCTGCTGATATCGAAATGCAGACTTCCCGTTCAGGAGGGGCCGGAGGTCAGAACGTAAACAAGGTTGAAACGAAAGTACAGTTAACACACAAGCCTTCAGGGTTGGTAGTAGTTTGTCAACAAGCTCGTTCTCAGTTAGCTAACCGTGAATTGGCAATGGAAATGCTAAGAACGAAGCTATACGATATCGAACTACAGAAAGTGCAGGGAGATATTGCAGCACAACGTAAATCTATGGTTTCTACAGGTGACCGTTCTGCAAAAATTAAAACGTACAATTATCCACAGGGAAGAGTAACGGATCATAGAATCAACAAGTCTATGTATAATCTGGATGCTTATATGAATGGAGATATTTCTGAAATGATTGATGCTGTAATTATGGCTGAGAATGCAGAAAAAATGAAAGGAGAAGAAGAAAACTACTAAAAGTTTCAAAAAAATAAAACAAAGCCTCTGATTTTTTCAGGGGCTTTTCTTTTAAACGTACAATGAATTCAAATTATTAAACTATGAAAAACTACAAAATTATTTTTTTGCTGTTACTCACGATGATGGGGCAGCAGCTTAGTGCACAGACAGAAGTAAAGAAACCAAAAGAAGTATTTGAACTTTTCTTCGGATCTTTTTTGAATAATGATGAAGCCACCCGTCTTAAACTGAATGATTATCTGAGACCTACAGTGGAAGGGAAAGACGCTTTTGACGTGAACTTTAAAGAAAATGAAGAGGGGATGATAAAAACAAGTGCAGAGAGCTTCCTTTCTGTATTCCCTAAAGCGGCCACTTCTGCCTGTCAAAAAGAAGCTGAGGATTATTTCAGAATCTTATTTTCCAATTTCAGAAATGCTAAACTTATAATTAAGGACATCAAAGTTGTTCAGAATGAATATATAGAAGATCAGAAAATTGCTGAGGTGAAGTATATTGTAAGTTTTAAGGTGCCTGCAAACCCAACCCCTGAGCCTAAAGTAGAGCCTGCCAAAATTAAGGCTGATGAACTGAAAAAATATTTGCTTCAGATGACGCAGAATATAAGTAATGCTGATAAAACGATCACTACAGACCAGGAATTCAGTTTATACGAATTGAAGGAAGGTGATAAAATATACTACTGGAACGGAAGTCCGGATGAAATTGTAACCAATCTTACCGATTTCTATTTCGATAACTTATAATCAGTGAAGGATTGATTAATAGATTATTAAATAATTAAAAGTCCCCCAAAATGGGACTTTTTTTATTTCACATACTTTATGTATTTTTGATAAAAACCGTTCAGTATGAATTTTAAACCTATGTTATTAACTGCTGGAGTTCTGTTTTCAGCATCTTTTTATTCTCAAACAATGAATTATCCAAAAGCATTAAAGGGAAGTCAAACCGATACTTACTTTGGAACAGCAGTTTCTGATCCGTACAGAGATCTGGAAAACGATTCTGATGCTACCAAAAAATGGGTAGATGAAGAAGTAGCATATAGCCAGAATTACCTTTCAAAAATTCCATTCAGGGATAAAATTAAAAACCAACTGAAAGATATCTGGAATTATGAGAAAATTTCTGCACCTTTCAAAGAGGGAGACTACACTTACTATTCTAAAAATGATGGTCTGCAGGCGCAGTCAGTTTTATACAGAACAAATAATAAGACTAAGGCTACAGAAGTATTTTTAGATCCGAATAAATTCTCAGAAAAAGGAACCACTTCATTATCTAATCTTTCTTTCAACAAAAAAGGAACTCTTGCTGCTTATTCTATTTCAGAAGGCGGAAGTGACTGGAACAAGATTATTATCATTGATGCTGTTACCAAAAAACAGATCGATGAGACCTTAGTAGATGTTAAGTTCAGTGGGATTTCATGGCAGGGAGACGAAGGATTCTATTACTCGAGTTATGATAAACCGAAGGAAGGAACTGTACTTTCCGGAATGACCGATAAACATAAAGTGTATTTTCACAAGCTGGGAACAAAGCAGTCTGAAGATAAATTGATTTTCGGCGGAGAAAAAACGCCAAGAAGATATCTGGGAGCGAGCGTTTCAGACGATCAGAGATATGTAATCATTTCAGCAGCTAACGCAACCAATGGAAATGAATTGTTTATCAAAGATTTGAAAAAAGGCGGCGATTTTGTACAGATTAATAAAGGATTTGATATCAATGCAAATATTGTAGACACTCAGGGAGATGATCTTTTCATTTCTACAGATAAAGACGCTCCGAATATGCGCCTTGTCAAAACAACAATCAGTAACCCTGCTCCGGAAACATGGAAAGATGTCATTCCACAAACAGAAAACGTATTGGGAATTTCTACGGGGGGTGGATATTTCTTTGCAACATATATGATTGATGCCATAGATCAGGTAAAGCAATACGATAAAACTGGAAAACTAGTCAGAGAAATTACACTTCCTGGGAAAGGAAATATTTCAGGTTTTGGAGGAAAAGAAAAAGAGAAAGAAATTTATTATTCTTTCAGTAATTATATTACCCCTGGAACTACGTATAAATTCAATGTAGACTCAGGGAAATCTGAAGTATATCAAAAACCAAAGGTGAAATTCAATCCGGATGATTACGTTTCTGAACAGGTATTTTACACTTCCAAAGATGGAACAAAGGTACCTATGATGATTAATTATAAGAAAGGAACTAAACTTGATGGCAAAAACCCTACGATTCTATACTCTTACGGAGGTTTCAATATCAGTTTACAGCCATCTTTCTCAGTAGTGAATGCCATTTGGATGGAAAATGGAGGTATTTATGCTGTTCCAAACATCCGTGGAGGTGGTGAATATGGTAAAAAATGGCATGATGCAGGAACAAAAATGCAGAAAAGAAACGTTTTTGAAGACTTTATTGCGGCAGGAGAATATCTACAAAGTAAAGGCTACACTTCAAAAGAATATATGGCACTTTCCGGAAGATCAAACGGAGGTTTGTTGGTAGGAGCCACAATGACTTTACGTCCTGATTTGGCAAGAGTTGCGTTCCCGGGAGTTGGAGTGTTGGATATGCTAAGGTATAACAAATTTACAGCTGGTGCTGGATGGGCTTACGATTATGGAACGGCAGAAGACAGCAAAGAAATGTTTGAATATCTGAAATCATACTCACCGGTACACAATGTAAAAATGAAAACATGTTATCCATCTACAATGATTATTACCAGTGATCATGATGACAGGGTTGTTCCCGCTCACTCTTTCAAGTTTGGAGCAGAATTACAAGAAAAACAGGCTTGTAAGAACCCTATTTTATTGAGAATTGAGAAGAATGCAGGACATGGTGCCGGGAGATCGACAGATCAGGTAATCGGTGAAAATGCAGATTTGATATCATTTGCATTGTATGAAATGGGAATAAAGAAATAGTACTTAAAAAATAAAATATTTAACGTAACGACTAATTTTTAATAAATTAGTCGTTTTTTTATGCTTAGTTGTGTTTATAATTGTTATTTTTACGCCGGATATTTAAAGTTTATTAATCTTAGATTAATTAAGTAATTATGAAAAAAAGAATTTTACTAGTTTGTGCATTGGCAGCAGGACTGTCTAGCTTTAATGCACAGAGGTGGACGCCAGCCTCACAAAAAACGTCTGAAGTAAGAAAAGAAGTAGAAGTTCAATATTCTTACAGATTAGATTTACAGTCATTGAGAAATACTTTAAAAGATGCTGTAGAAAGAGGAAGAGGTGCCCAGGCAGTAGTTGTATCTTTACCTACAGCAGAGGGGAAAATTGAGAGATTTGCTGTATATAGTGATCCTATTGTGGAGAAATCTATGGCAGATAGATATCAGCTAGGTTCTTACGTAGGGGTTGGAGTAGATGATCCCGGAAAATATGTAAGATTCAGTACTGCTCCAACTCAGATGCAGTCTATGATTATTAAAGATGGAAAATTCCAGTTTATAGAGCCTATTAGTACTGATAAGCAAGTTTATGGAGTTTTTTATAAAACAAAAAGAACCGAAGGAGAGCACGGCTTTGAATGTACTACAGAGGAGAAGAACTTTAAAGATATAAAGGCTTTAGAGCTTAATGGAAAAAATAGCCTTTCTAATGTAGGAATAACAAGCAGACCTTCTAGTACAACTTTCAGAACCTATAGATTAGCTCTTTCAACAACAGGTGAATATACTAAAAAGTTTGACCCAACTGGTGGAATTACAAATACTGTTATCCAGATGCATGCAACTATGGATCGTGTAAATGGTGTTTTCCAGAAAGATTTTGGAGTTAAGCTTATTATGAAAGATTTACCAGGTATTATTTTCACAGATCCTGCTTCAGACCCTTATACGGGGAATTTAAATCTACAACTTCAGCAGACATTAACTTCCCAAGTTGGAAATGACAATTATGATATTGGGCATGTATTCAATGCAGCAGGGGGTAATGGCAATGCAGGAGGAATAGGGGTAATGTGTGTTAACCCGGCATCTTCTACTGCTTTAGCGAAAGGCGCTGCCTTTACCCAGAATACTAACCCTATGGGAGATTCTTTTGATATTGATTATGTTGCTCACGAAATGGGACACCAATTGGGAGGTAATCATACTTTCTCAAATAAATCAGAAGGATCCGGAGCTAATGTAGAGCCTGGAGGAGGAACTACCATTATGGGATATGCAGGAATTACTAGTGATAACGTTGCAATGGCTTCAGATGCTTATTTTCATTATAAATCAATAGATCAGATTTTGACAAGTCTGGAAGGAAAATCAGGCTGTGGAACTTCAGAAGCAATTACTAACAATACTCCACCTACAATAGGTGAGCTTACTGCCTATACAGTACCTAAAGGAACAGCTTACTATCTTGATGCATCAGCAACAGATGCTGAAGGAGATGCATTGACCTATACATGGGAACAGAATGACAGTGTAGATGATTATGCTTCTATCTCTGGAGATAGTGGATGGGGATATAATCCACAGGGTGCATTGACAAGGTCTTATTTTGGTACTGCAAGTGGAAGAAGATATTTCCCTAGTTTACCAGTTGTAATGTCTGGTAATCTTACGAATAAAACAGTATGGGAGACAGTGTCTTATATTCCAAGAACATTAACATATGCTGTTACTGTAAGAGATCAAAATGCAATGAGACCAATGGTTTCTTCTAAGGAAATTAATACAGTAGTTGGAAATGATGGACCATTCAAATTTAATGGTATTACTACATCTTCAGTATTATATAGAAATGCTAATAACGTTATTCAATGGGAAGTTGCCAATACCAACCAGGCTCCTTATAACTCAACGAATGTAAAAATTGAGTATACAACAGATCTTGTGAATGGAGCAACTTGGACGGAACTTGTTGCCTCTACTCCAAACAACGGAAGCTATACTGTGCAGATGCCAAGTACAATTACAACTCCAATTAAGTTAAGAGTATCAGCTATTGGAAATGTATTCTATGCAGTATCTCCTACTATTACTGTTGCCGATGCTCCTACTTCTACAACTTTAGCCCCAACAGGAGTTTCAACAATAAATACAGAAGTGTTTAAAACAACAGCGAGAGTATCTTGGAATAGTGTTCCGGGTGCTACTTACTCAATCAATTATAGAAAAGGTGCTACTTCAAACTGGTCAAACGTGTTAAGTCAGACAAACAATGTTGTATTGACAGGTTTAGAGGATGAAACAAATTATGAAGTACAGGTTGCTGCTGTTGTAAACACCGTTCCTGGTGCATTCTCTAATAATTATACATTTAAAACTAAGGGACTTACAACAGGGGTTGATTATTGTATACTAAATTCAGGAATTCCTGATTTTGGAATGGTATATCAGGTGTCATTGAATAACACAGCAATTCATACTGATGGTACATTCAGAGCTTATAAAGATGTGAGTGATAACCCTGCTAAGACAATTAACCTAGTGAAAGGAACTACTTATAGTTTAGATGCTAGAGCAGTAATCTCCAGTGCTTATTCTCAAATGTCAGGAAGACAATTAAGAATTAATGCTTGGATAGATTATAACAGAAATGGAGTGTTTGAAGATACAGAAAGAATTTTTGGATTAGGATCAAATAATGCTCAAGTAAATGCAGCTATTGGAGGAGCTGTAAACTTTACAGTACCAGCCACGGCTTATTCAGGTGATAAAACATTAAGAATGAGAGTTGTTGGAAAGTATGGTAATACAGACTTATCGAACCCATGTGTTGAAATCCCTTCAGGTGCAGGAGGTGTAATGGATCTTCCGGTTAAGATCACAGAAACATTAGGAACAGATGAAGTAAGAGGTACAAAAGCATCAGAAGTATCCATCTATCCTAACCCTGCAGATACTTTCGTAGAAGTGAAAAACCTAAAAGGTAAGGCAGATTACAAAATCTACTCTGCTGACGGAAGATTAGTTCAGGAAGGTCAGATTGACGGACAGAGAATTAATGTTGCTTCATTAATCAAAGGGATGTATGTTGTTACGATCAAAGATGATAAAAACACTTACAATACTAAGCTTATTAAAAAATAATAGGATATAAATAACTATAATTTAAAAACCCCGGATGAATTTCATCCGGGGTTTTATTTATTATTGCTGAGTTGATTAATTCTTCGTAAACTTAGAACTCAAATTCCCAATCTTATATACATACACTCCCTTTGGAAGATTTTCTACAGCAACCGAAATCTTACCTTCTGAAGCCGAAAAAGATTTGTTAGTAACTAATTTTCCGGTGACATCAAAAATCTCAATTTTATTTGCTCCGTTTCCGGGATTCATCACATTCAATATTTTATTCGTCGGAACGGGGAAAGCAGATAATTTACTTCCAGCCTGAATTTCTTTTGCAGCTAAAACAGAAGTGGGTAAGGCATACGCTTCCGTTAATGGAACGCCGAAGATACTTAAATTTATATTGAAAATACGATTTAGAGATTCATTCCACATGTTTTGATAAAGTTTTTAAACAGAATTTAATATAGGAAGATTGCAATTTAAAACTCACGTAATCATAAGATTATCAATGCTTATCTATTATTCTAAAAATGCTTAAATTTAGCATCTAATAAATCCGTAAGTATGAGAAGAGAAGTTCAAAATAAAACTCCTCAATTTAATATAACTGAAAAAATAACTGAAATCTATCCTTTTGAAAAAGATGGATTACAGTTGAAATCTTCCTATCAAAAAGAAGATATTAAAAATGAATCATTAACGCAGACTTCTCCAGGAATTGAACCTTATCTGAGAGGTCCGTACTCCACCATGTATGTTCAAAAACCATGGACGATCCGCCAGTATGCCGGTTTCTCCACCGCTGAAGAATCCAATGCCTTTTACAGAAGAAACCTTGCTGCAGGACAAAAAGGACTTTCCGTAGCATTTGATTTGGCTACGCATAGAGGTTATGATTCAGATCATTCAAGAGTTGTCGGAGATGTTGGGAAAGCAGGAGTTGCGATCGATTCAGTAGAAGATATGAAAATCTTGTTTAATGAAATTCCGTTAGACGAAATCTCCGTTTCCATGACGATGAACGGGGCAGTACTGCCAATTCTATCTTTCTATATCGTAGCAGCAGAAGAGCAGGGTGTAAAGCAGGAATTGCTTTCAGGAACAATTCAAAATGATATTCTGAAAGAATTTATGGTAAGAAATACCTATATCTACCCACCCGCACCATCCATGAAGATTATTGCAGATATTTTTGAATATACTTCTCAAAATATTCCGAAATTCAACTCAATTTCCATTTCAGGATATCACATGCAGGAAGCAGGAGCCACTCCGGTACTGGAAATGGCTTACACCCTGGCAGATGGCCTCGAGTATGTAAGAACAGGAATCAAGGCAGGGATGAACGTAGATGATTTTGCACCTCGATTATCATTTTTCTGGGCCATTGGGATGAACCACTTCATGGAAATTGCTAAAATGCGTGCCGCAAGATATATCTGGGCTAATCTTTTAAAGCAATTTAACCCTCAGAATCCTAAATCCTTAGCCTTAAGAACCCACTCCCAAACTTCCGGATGGTCATTAACAGAGCAGGAACCTTTCAATAATATTACAAGAACTGCTATTGAAGCACTATCTTCTGCATTAGGTGGAACACAATCGTTACACACCAACGCATTGGATGAAGCAATTGCCCTTCCTACGGATTATTCTGCAAAAATTGCAAGAAATACACAAATCATTCTTCAGCAGGAAAGCAGAATATGTGATGTAGTAGATCCGATGGGAGGAAGTAATCTTGTAGAAAGCCTTACTCAGCAGATGATTGAAGAAGCGATGAGGTTTATTGACGAGGTAGAACAGGAAGGAGGAATGACCAAAGCGATTGAAGCAGGAATTCCAAAAATGAGAATTGAAGAAGCCGCTGCTAAAAAGCAGGCCAAGATCGATAGTGGTGAAGAATTCATCATTGGAGTAAACTCATTCAGGTCCTCATTAAAACAAGATGCAATTGAGATTCTTGATATTGATAACACTGAAGTTCGTAGAAAACAAATTGAACGACTAAATAGCATTAAAGCAGAAAGAAGTTCTGAAGCAGTAACGCAAATCCTGAATGAAATCCGTGAAAGTGCAAAAACAGGAAAAGGTAATCTACTGGCACTTTGTATTGAAGCCGCAAGAAGAAGGGTTACCCTGGGTGAAATGAGTGATGCGATGGAGGAAACTTTTGGAAGATATAAAGCAAACATTAAAACGATATCTGGAGTATACGCTATGAATGCTGGTAAAAACGAATATTTTGAAAAAGCCCTTAATCTGACTCAGAAGTTTGAAGAAGAAGAAGGACGTCGTCCAAGAATTATGGTAGCTAAAATGGGGCAGGACGGTCATGACAGAGGAGCAAAAGTAGTAGCAACAGCATTTGCTGATATGGGATTTGACGTTGATGTAGCTCCATTATTCCAAACTCCGGAAGAAGTGGCAAAGCAAGCTGTAGAAAATGATATTCACATTCTGGGAGTATCTTCATTAGCTGCTGGGCACAAAACATTAGTTCCTCAGGTTGTAGGAGAATTGAAAAAGCTGGGTGCAGATGATATTACCATCGTAGTAGGTGGAGTTATTCCGCAACAAGATTATGAATTCCTGTACGCCAATGGAGCCGATTTTATTTTCGGTCCTGGGACCAATCTTCCAAAATGTGCTGTGGAAATTTTAGAGAGATTTTTAGAAAACTAATCCGAAAAAGCTTTAATTTTCATTAAGAAATTAAAAGCACATCTATGGGTTTAAAAAATATAACTAAGCCTACAAAGAAAAAGCTGATTTTCTTTGTAGGCTTTCTCTTTATAGGTATTTTGATATTCATTTCAGGCGAAAAGAAAGAGCGAATTGTACAAAAATCTCCTGTTCCTGCAGATAGCTCACAGGTTAAGAAACATTTGGTCTCACTTACCCAAACTCCAAAGTTCCGGAATCATAAAAATGTAGAGCAGCTGAATGCCATTGCAGAGTATATTCATCAGACTTTTAATATCTATAGTGACAGTACAGGCTTTCAGGAATATAAAGTAGATGGAAAAAGAATATAAAAATGTAATCTGCTCCTTTGGGACTGAAAATAGTAAAAGAATTATTATAGGAGCTCATTATGACGTTTGTGGAGATCAGCAGGGTGCAGATGATAATGCGAGCGGAGTTACGGCACTTTTGGAACTGGCAAGAATGCTTCAAAAACAGAAACTCAATTATAGAGTAGATCTGGTGGCCTATACCTTAGAAGAACCTCCATATTTCAGGACTGAAAATATGGGGAGCTATGTTCATGCAAAATATTTAAAAGACAACAATATAGACGTCTATGGAATGGCCAGTGTAGAAATGATTGGCTATTTCAAAGATGAACAAGAATCCCAGAGCTTTCCTATAGGAATTCTCTCCTGGGTTTATGGAGATAAAGGAGACTTTATTACTTTGGTTAAAAAATTTAGTGGAGCAGGACCGTTTGTTGGAAATTTTATAGATCACTTCAAAGATTCCCATCAGATAAAAACAGAAACATTCCCGGCCCCGAAGTTTGTAGGTGGTTTAGATTATTCGGATCACCTGAATTATTGGAAATTCGATTTCCCCGCCCTCATGATTACTGATACTTCCTTTTTTAGAAATAAAAATTATCACCAAACAACTGATACTCTGGAAACTCTGGATATAGGGCGAATGACAAAGGTTATTGATGCTATTTTTCTAAGTATTATTCACCTTAAGTGAAAAAAATAGTTGGATTATCAGAAAAATTAATATATTTGCACCTGAAAATCAAGTTTAACCAATTAAAAACAACGAAGCAAATGTTCAGAACTAATCAGAATTCTACAGTTGGATTACCGCTTACAGTGGTGAGGCTTCGTGGTTTGGTACACTCATAGAATAACAGTACAATGAAATATCAACACCCGAAGCCATAAAGGTTTCGGGTGTTTTATTGCGCAATATTTCAAAACTCAAATTTAGTTTCCCCCGAAATCTTTTTAAGTGTTATTAAGAACTCAATAGGCTGAGGTTTTATTCTCAAAACTATGACAGTTCATCATTATTAATTCAATCAACTAATATTTTAGTTGATAAGGAAAATAGACTAAGATCAAATTCAATATTTTGGATTTGTATCTGATATCTTGTGCCTTATATGGGAGATGATAACCTTCTGTCTTACCGGCTGAAAAGCTTAAGAAGCAGAAAAAGAACAATAAAAAAAGATTTAGAAAAACAGATAAGAAAAAAGTTTAAACGTAGTAAAGAAGTTTCGAAGATGTTAAGAAACCTTCCATTCCTCTTGAAAATCCTTACCAATTAGGATTCGTGAGATTCTTTGTTGTAAGAGATGATGTCATGAGGAGTGGTGATGGAGAGTTCTTTGAAGGACTCTTGAAGAAAATCAATACTTACATGTATTCTGAAAGCCGCCAGTTTTTAAAAAAGAAAAGAAAATTTGGCCGAAGAATATATGTAGCAAGAGAACAAAAACTCAATCGTATTTCTTCATACTCCTGGAACTGTCCAAAATTTGGACTTACACCAAAAGAAAGGCAATATTTTCTGAAAAAAGAAGAATACTGTCCTTTTCGGAAACGCAATGAAACCTACTACGAATTTACTGATCCGTGGAGATTTATCCTAAGGACAAGACCTCACATGATTACCCATCAAAAGCCTATAGATGCAGAACTGGAAAAAGAGAAAGCAGAGCTATATGCGTATTTGGAACAGTATAAAATTGTGGGAATCCTTCAGAAAAAAAATTACGGAAAATCTAATCCATGGAAAATGGAATATGAAACAGATCTTATCAAAAGCAGGAAATATGTTACCTGTACAATGTCTGCAACAGAAATTGCAGAAAGTTTTTTGGACGATACGTCCATAATTTAAAACAAAAAAAATGGGAAATTTAAAACTAAAAGGAAAAGATATATTAAAACTGGGCTATCCAAACAATCAGAGCGTAAACGTAGCCCTGGAAGTGATGAAGAGAAATTTTGCAACCAAAAATATCCATTATGTGAAATCTCTTCTGAAGGATATTTTGATTCATCCGGAAAATTTTGAAAAAGATTTAACCTTCGGACAGATTGCAGAAACGCTGCTTTCATCTAAAAAAACAGAAAAACGAATGTTGAATGCACAGCGTGCAGCATTTGAGATTTTCGGGAACAATATTTCAGAAGAAGCAAAAAATCAGCTGTACACTGCATTGAAACTTCCGGTTTCTGTTCAGGGAGCACTGATGCCTGATGCTCACAGCGGTTATGGCCTTCCAATCGGCGGCGTTTTAGCGGTAGAAAATGCTGTAATCCCTTATGGAGTAGGTATGGATATTGGATGCAGAATGAGCCTTAGCATTTTAGATACACCAGTTTCATATCTGAACGGTGCAAGGGATAAATATGAAAAAGCTCTTGCTGAACATACAAAATTTGGAATGTATGAGACTCACAAATCTCATATAGATCACGAAATCTTCGACAGAGATACATTTGATCTGATTCCTATTTTAAGAAGATTAAAAGGAAAAGCCATCAAGCAAATGGGATCTTCAGGAGGCGGAAATCACTTTGTGGAATTCGGGGAAGTAGAAATCACTGAAGAAGATGAACAAATCGGTTTACCCAAAGGAAAATATCTGGGAATCCTTTCACACAGCGGATCAAGAGGATTAGGAGCAGAAATCGCCCAATATTACTCAAGAGTAGCAGTAGAACAGTGCCCGTTGCCTAAAGAAGCGCAGCAATTTGCCTGGTTGGATCTAAGCACGCACCTTGGTTTGGAATATTGGACGGCAATGAACCTTGCAGGAGACTACGCTTCAGCCTGCCATGATGATATTCATAGAAGATTGGTGAAAGCGGTAGGCGGAAGAGTAAAAGCCCGAATCGAAAACCATCACAACTTTGCATGGAAAGAAATTCATAACGGAAAAGAAGTGATTGTTCATAGAAAAGGAGCCACTCCAGCCAATGAAAATGAATTGGGAATGATTCCGGGATCTATGACTGCCAAAGGATTTATCGTTCGCGGAAAAGGAAATCCTGACTCTTTGAATTCAGCTTCACACGGAGCGGGTAGAGCTCATTCAAGAGGAGAATGCAGAAGCCTTTTCATCCAAAATGACATTAAAAAAGAGTTAAAACTTAAAGATGTTACCCTAATGGGTGGAAATACAGAAGAAGCACCAATGGCCTATAAAGATATTCATGAAGTAATGAATGCGCAAAGCGAATTGGTAGACATTCTGGGAACATTCCAGCCAAGAATTGTGAGAATGGATAGATAATCTCAGTGAAAATCAAACCTTGTAGGTTTCAAAAACCTATAAGGTTTAATACGATGACAGATCATAGAGCTGTCAATTATAAACCTTTAACTTAAAAAAAATGGGAGCACCTCATAATATAAAAAGATATGGAGAAGTCTGGCCGGAATTCAGAATCCTGCTGGGCCTCAGAATTTTAGAAAAACTAAAAAATAAAGTCATCATATCAGGTGGTTGGGCATGGCACTTTATGTCTGTAACAGGACATACAGAATATAAACATGCTCATGACCACAAAGATATTGACGTTTTTGTAAAAAAAGAAAATGTCGCTGAAGTAGTGATGATTCTCCGGCAGGATGGATTTCAAAAAGTCTGGACACGGTACGACCACTTACCTAGCCAGGAAAACTTCAAGCGATATGAGAAAATTGTAGAATTAGAAAATGAAAAATTTCATAGAATCACGATCGATTTTTTTGAAAGAAATGATCTAGATACCATTCAAGCCAATGGATTTACGGTGGTGAAACCTGATCTTTTACTTTCATTCTACAGAAATATTCATTCCAGCGATAAATGCTGGGCAGTAATGGCTGCAAAAGAATTATTACAAAAGGGAATAGATCCTATTGGACATCCTTTATTAAGCAAAATGCCAACATAACAATGGAAAAATTAATACAGATCACTTCCGGAAGAGGACCTTTAGAATGCCAGTGGGTTGTTTCTAAAGTATTAAAAAGCTTTTTGGAAGAAGCAAAAGAAAACAATATAGATTACGAAATCATTCATCGCGAAAACGGAGATGTAAATATGACCATAAAATCTGCAACCGTTCTTCTAAAAGGGAAGCACGTTAAAGAATTTTTAAAAACATGGCTTGGAAGCATCTGTTGGGAAGGCAAAAGTACATTCAGAAAGCTGCATAAAAGAAGTAAATGGTTCATCGGTATATTCGAATTGGAAAATTTGGAACCGGTTAATTTCAATGAAAAAGATATCAGATTTCAGACAGCCAGAAGCCAGGGAAGTGGTGGACAAAATGTTAATAAAGTAAATACTGCCGTTCGTGCTACTCATATTCCCACCAATGAATCGGTATTTGTACAGGATACACGATCACAGTTGAATAATAAAAAACTTTCTATTATCAGATTAAAAGAAAAGGTAATGGGAGTTTATGTTCAACAGCTGGAACATAGAATGAAAGAAACCTGGAACCTTCATCTTCAGGTAGAACGAGGCAATCCGGTCCGTACATTTTCAGGAACAGATTTTAAAAATACATATGAGGATAAGTCCTATAAAAAACAAAGGAATATTCTTAAACAGAAATTAAAAAACTACAGCAATGACCTTAACTAAAAATAAATACTATTTTGAAGCCCTGGACTATTTCCCTTACAATATGTCCGAGTGTTTGGATGCTTTGAATTATGCTCTTTCCTATGAACCCGAAGATGCAGACAGCCTTTGTCTAATGGGAAGAGTATATTCAGAGGTCTTGAAAGATTATGAAACAGGAAAAAGATACTTTGAAGAAGCCATGCAGAGTAATATCGGAAATGTAAACACCCCTAAATATTATATTGAATGCCTTTTGAGTAATGAAGATTATGAGGAAGCAGAAAAGCTCATTGAATATGCTCTAAAGATGAAGGGAATAGACAAAGCAGAAATTTTGAACGCTAAATCTCTTTTACTGGAAAGAAAAGGAGAATATAAACTAGCTATGGAAAAGCTTAAAGAAGCAAAGAAATTTAGTTTTTGCAGAAGTTCACTTGAAATTTTAGAGGATAGAGAGAAGCTTCTTCAGAATAAAATGCCTAAAACGAGAATGAGGAAAACTAAGGAAAATGTTGTGTAAATTTAATTTTTGTTTATGAGATTTCTTTAAATATTTTGAATGTTTTAAATAATTGATAGATTTGTTATAAATAAACAATTTTATGAATAGAAAATTATTTTTACTCCCGATTTCGGTAGCGGTTTTTTTTGCCTTTGGTAAAATAAATGCACAAAACTCCACGAAGCTTATTCAGGATTACTATCAAAAAAGTGGAAAATTACTTCAAAAGAATGGTGCCAATGATAAGGTTGGGGTGATTATTCTAAACGAAGATAAGTCACAAAGCCTTGGAGCTCACATCGTGGATGTACAACAAACCTATGACGGACTAAGAGTGTATAATGCGTTAGGCAAAGTCATTGTTAAAGGAGATAAAATTATCTCTGAAAAAAATGACTTCAGCCGAAACGTTGTAGTGGCTCAACAAAATAAAGCCCAAGGAAGGCTCTCTGAAGATCTAATCAAACAAAAATTAGGACTTATTAAAATTTTGGAAATCGATTATTCATCTGATGTCTATTTCGAGAAAAATGGAGTATTTGTTCTTTCAAAGGAATTATTTGTATCAGACGCTCATTCTTCCGATGTATGGCATGTCATTGCAGATGCCAGCAGTGGAGAGATACTTAGTAAAGATAATATGACCCTGAGCTGTCAATTTGATCACAGTTCAGATTCCGGTGAAAAATCTGAAGAGATACAGGAATCTCAAAATATCGTAGATCAACCCACCTTTTTTAAAGGGACTATTCAGAATACAGCAGGTAATCTGCTTGTTCCTTCTAATGCTTCCTATAATATTTTCCCTCTTCCTCTAGAAGCTCCCACTTTTGGAAGCCGTGCTGTTGTAAATAATCCATGGGATTTGACGGCTTCTCCGGAAGGGTGGCATTCTGACGGCACCAATAGCTATACCAATACCCGGGGAAATAATGTCTATGCCTATTCTGATCAGGGTAATACCAATCTGCCAGGTTATTCACCTGACGGAGGCAGTGCCAGAAACTTCAATTTCCCATTTGCAGATGACAGATATGCAGATCCGTTTGTATACAGAGATGCAGCGGTTACCAATCTGTTTTATATGAATAATAAAATGCATGATGTATTTTATAAGTTCGGATTTACAGAAAGTGCTCGAAATTTTCAAACCAATAATTTTACTAATGGAGGAATAGGTGGTGATGCAGTACGAGCTGAAGCTTTTGACGGAAGCGGTCTCAATAATGCCAATTTCAGCTCAGGATATGAAAGAGTTGTTTCAGGGCAAAATCAGGTTTTAGCCCCAAGAATGCAAATGTATCTGTATGATAGAACTCAAACGGCAGATGATCCTATTGTAAGATATCAGTATAATTCTCCGGCTACCATTGTAAGCAGGCCTAAAGTGTTAACCGGAGGAGCTTCATTCGGACCTATCTTTGGCCCTGCAGTTACAGGAGATCTCGCTGTTTCCGTTCCTGCCGATGCATGTATAGCACCCGCTGCAGGAAGTCTTATCAATAAAATAGCCATTGTGACCAGTACAAGCTGCGAATATGGCCTTAAAGTTCTGAATGCACAAAATGCAGGTGCCATTGGAGTTATAGTATACAGACCTTCAAGTGATACTCCTGTAAGTATGGGAGCAGGAAATTCGGGGGGGCAAGTAACGATTCCATCTATCAATATTGGAAAAACGGAAGGCGAATTTATGATCGCTCAACTGAATAGTGGGACTACAGTCAATGCCACTTTGAACTTTGATTACAGCGGATTTAAACATTCAAGCTTCGATAACGGGATTATTGCTCATGAATACGGACACGGAATTTCAAACAGACTTACAGGACAAGGATATAGCTGTCTTTCTACGGCCAATACAACAGAGCAGATGGGAGAAGGATGGTCAGATTATTTTGCGCTCATGCTTACCACAAGACCAGGTGATACTTCTGCCCTTGCCAGAGGCGTAGGAACCTATCCAAAAGGACAGCCTATTACAGGAGTAGGGATCAGACCTGCCCAATATTCACCGGATTTCAATGTAAATGGTTATACCTATGCACAAACAAATACAGCAGCTATTCCACATGGGGTAGGATTTATCTGGGCCACTATGCTTTGGGATCTTACCTGGAACTATATTGAAAAGTATGGATACAACAGTGATGTTTTGGCAAGTACAACATCAGGAAATGCAAAAGCGCTGCAAATTGTGATAGATGGATTAAAACTTCAGCCTTGTAGCCCTACATTTATAGATGGAAGGGATGCTATTCTTAAGGCTGATCTTTTAGGAAATGGGGGCGGAGATAAATGCATGATTTGGAAAGCCTTTGCAAAAAGAGGATTAGGAGTTAACGCTTCCGCAGGAAGTAAAGTAGTGGCTAATGATCAGGTAGAGGATTTTACCGTACCTGCAGAATGTAACGTTTCATTGGCTACTGATGAAGTGAAAGCTTTAAACAATAAATTTATTGTTTTCCCTAATCCGACTTATGATGAGTTCTTCGTTGGAAATATTGACAAATCTTCCCAGGAAGTTAAGATTAAAATGTTCGATATGTCCGGAAAATTAGTGTTTTCAGACGCCAGGGAGTCTGGGTCGAAGAAAGCCATTTCTACAAAGGGATTGCAGAAAGGAGTTTATATGGTTCATATTCAGCAGGGAGATAAAACCCAGACAGAAAAGCTTATTGTAAGATAAGAGTTTCTTTTAATGATAATTAAAAAAATAAGCTTTCATTTGAAAGCTTATTTTTTATTTACAGAGATCAGATAGTCATAGACCATTTGATGTTGGTCATCATTAAGCTTAGCTTTAGGGGCCATTCTGCTTAAAGTGTTGATCCAGCCCTGATTGTCATGCTTGGTAGGCTCAGGCAGCTTATGACATTTTGCACAGGAATTTTCAAAAATGGTCTTTCCCTGGGCCAACTGTTCAGATGAGGTATACTTAGGACCTGTTACGGCCGTACTTTTAGGACCGCAGGATACCAGAAATGCCGATGCCGCAATACCGCTTAAGATTAATTTTTTCATACCTTTATTTTTTGTTTGGTGAATTACTTTTTCACAGAAACAATGTAATCATAAACCCATTTGTTCTGGTCATCCGTTAGTTTTGCTTTAGGAGCCATAGCATTCATAATTCCAACCCATTGTACAGAATTATGAGACGTAGGGTCCGGTAGCTTATGGCATTTTCCGCAAGAATTCTCAAAAATAGTTTTTCCCTGAGCCATCTCTTCAGCAGTAGAAGTTAAAGTCCCTGCTGTAGCAGCAGATGTTGAAGCTTTAGGGGTACAGGAAACTAATAGAATCGCAGTGAATGATGCCGCAGCAATGAGTTTTTTCATGTTTCTTATTTTGATAGATAACAAATGTAATAATTTCCGAAACCCGTTGATACACTGTAATGTAGTTTTAATTTAGAAGAAATAAAAATTGAAATAGTGTGAATAATACAATGTGAAAAAATCCATTCTCAAGCTTTTCTTCTTCCTTTGGCAATGAACTATTGACCGTTCACTTTTTAATTATTAATTTTGAATCAATGAAATTTTCTACAGAAGAACTTATTGAGGGAATACAATCAGGAAACAAACGTCTGATTGCAAAAGCTATTACTTTGGTTGAAAGTAAAAAAGCTGAGCATAGAGTACAGGCGGAAGACCTTCTGAAAAAAATTATGCCTTTAACAGGGAACTCCATAAGAGTAGGAGTAACTGGAGTCCCCGGTGCCGGGAAATCTACTTTTATTGAAAGTTTCGGTAGGTTGGCGATTGCCCAGGGCAAAAAAGTGGCAGTTCTTGCCATTGATCCCAGTTCTTCAATCAATAAAGGAAGTATTCTGGGTGATAAAACCCGTATGGAAGAATTAGCAAAAGAAGAAAATGCCTTCATACGGCCCTCTCCAAGCTCAGGATTTTTGGGCGGAGTTGCGAATACCACCTTTGAAACCATGATGATCTGTGAAGCTGCCGGTTATGATTATATTTTAATTGAAACCGTTGGAGTAGGGCAATCTGAGGTTTTGGTGGCTGATATTACTGATGTTTTTCTGTTTCTTAAAATCATTGGTGGTGGAGACGAACTACAGGGGATAAAACGAGGAATAATGGAAATGGTAGATGTTATTTTCATCAATAAAGTAGATCAGGATAATCTTCAAAAAGCAAAAAATACCAGACTTGAATTAAAAAGAGCCCTGGATTTTATTCCGCCAAAAGAAAAAGAATGGAAAATCCCGGTATTATTAGGTTCTGCCTTGCACAATGAAGGGCTGCTGGAGATATATGACAAAATCTCTGAGTTTATTAATTTGAAAAAAAAAGCTGGACGTTTTGATGAAATCCGTACCCAACAGGCAGAAAAGCGATTCGAATATTGGGTGCAAGAATATATCCTATCCCTGATGAAAAAGAGTAATGATGTAGAAGAAGCTTATCAAATGCATAAAAAAAATGCTTCAGAGATGGTTTCCAATCCAAGCACTGAAGCAAAATTATTTGTTGAAAAATTTTTATCGGGAGAAAACAGGGCTTAAAGTTTTTCTTTTTCCTGTTTAACTTCACTTTTAGCGACATACCCGTCATAAGTAATGGGCTGTCGGTCATTACTTTTCATTGAAACAAATGCTTTTCCGTTTTTAAAAATTTCAATATTAATCTCTTCAACTGTGCTCACATCCTTAGGTTTAATCTGAACAGTCCAGGTTCCTTTTTTATTTTGAGATTTATTGATGACAAAATCCTTTGAAGTAAATCTATAGCCGTTTTTATCATTATTACCGAAAGAAGGATTGAATAATCTTCCAAAATACGGCAGAACTACATCCACATTGCTTTTACTTACATCAATAGTATAATCTCCGGAATTCAGATTCAACATTCTGGTTGAAGTCGAATTGGGCATAGAGTTCATAACATTGATAACATCATAATTTGTAGGATTGGCTCTCTGTGCGTAGAAAGTAAATTCCTGAGAATTCACTAACGCATTTACTATTGTTGGATCTGATGAACCCTGTGATGCACAGCTTTGAAAACTGAATAGAAATCCAAAGATTATCAGAATAGAAATATACTTTTTCATAATCGATATAATTATTAAATTTAAACAGCAAAATGTATGCAAATATATTCCTTCTATAATATTTTGGAATAAAAATTGTTAAGGTTGAATTATTAACACTCAAACTATGAAAGTTACACATCTATTAGGAATGGGAGCATTCGCTCTGTTGGTCGCTGCCTGTACTACAAATCCGATTACAGGAAGATCATCTTTACAGCTGGCCAATAATTCAGAAATTTTAACAATGTCTGCACAGGAATACAAAACGACATTGTCTAAAGGTAAACTTATTACCGGAACAGCAGATGCAAAGAGAGTGGTAAATGTAGGAAACAGAATTAAAAACGCAGCAGAGAGATATTATCAGAGCATAGGAAGATCGGCAGATTTAGCCAATTACAGCTGGGAGTTTGCTCTTCTGCAAAGCAATGAATTAAATGCATGGTGTATGCCGGGAGGTAAAGTAGCTGTTTATACAGGAATTTTACCAGTTACAAAGGATGATAATGGACTAGCAGTAGTAATGGGACATGAAGTTTCCCATGCATTGGCAGGTCATGGAAATGAAAGAATTTCTCAGGCTATGATGGCTCAATATGGAGGAGCTATCCTTGGAGGAGCTATTTCAAATGCACAATGGGCAAGTGTTTTCCAGAAAGTATATCCTATTGGTTCACAGGTTGCATTATTAAAGTATGGTAGAGGCCAGGAGTCAGAAGCTGATGAAATGGGGCTTTACCTGATGTCTATGGCAGGATATGACCCAAGAGCAGCCATCCCTTTCTGGAACAGAATGGAAGCTGCATCTTCAGGAGCGAGACAACCAGAATTCTTATCTACTCACCCGAGCCCGGATACAAGAATTTCAGATATTAATAAAGACTTGCCGAAAGCTTTAGAGTATTATAAGGCTGCAGGAGGAAAATTATAATGTATTAGCTTATTAATCAAAAAGCGGACTGATTTTTTAAATGAGTTCGCTTTTTTATGAATAATATTTTTTCTTTTCACATGATTTGGAATAATTATGGTTGTATTTATTATTGAAAACACCATTTAAATACTATTCCTGTATAAAGACTTATTAAATTTTTAGTAAATTTGGTAGAGCTTTTATCACATAATTACTTAAACACAATATTATGAAGAGTTTATCAATTACCGGACTTATCCTACTAGCAGTTTCTGCTTTACTATTTTATCTTACTACTGATTTTGCTGTAGAACAGATCAGGATTTCTCATATTATGGGAATAATGGCTGGGATAGGAATCGGGCTTATCATTGGTGGAATGGTAGGATATTTAAGCAAAGGAAGTGCTATAAAGGCTGAACAGAAGAAAAAAGAATTCAAGCAGCTTCAGAAAGAAAAAGAAGAACTGGAAAAACAGGCAGCAGAAATTGCACAACGCCAGGCCGAACTTGAAAATCAAAATAAAAATCCTCAAATCTAAAATTTGAGGATTTAAAGTTGTTATTTTCGATTGTTGATTAAAATTTATATCCCAAACCAACCATAAACAGGTTAGGTCTGTTATCATATCTGATCTCCGAACCGGAAACTTTATTGATGAAGTTTCTCTCATCTTTGCTGAAAGCCCCTTCATATTTTGCATTTACAATAAGCTTTTTAATTTCAAGCTGTGCTCCGAACTGGTAGCCTACTGTAAAGTTATTTTTCGCATTTTCTTTAAAATCATTATAGGTATTGTCTTTGCTTAGGTTAAAGCTTCCTACCGGACCTACAAAAACGCCTAACATATTACCTAAAACGTTATATCCTAAAAGAACCGGAACGTCAATACGGTTGCTCTTCACATCAAAAGTTGTGTTTTCTGTAGTGAACTCATTTTTAAAATGAGTATAATACACTTCAGGCATCAAGAATAATGACGTAGGTAATCCTACTTTTAATGAAAGTCCTACGTTGAACCCTACATTGTTTTTTCCTGTTCCCTCAATGGCATCATTCACAGTTCCTTTAATGTTGGACCATGAAGGTGAACCTGTAGGAAATATTAAATTGGCTTTACCCGCCAGTGAGATCTGTGCAGAAGCCCACATTGAAAACCCGATTAACGCTATACTAAGTACCTTTTTCATTATCGTCTAATTTTGTATTCTCAATTGTTTTGTTATTCTCAAGTAAATATTCTCTCAGCTCTTTAAATAGTTCTGAAGAATAAACGAAGTCAATCAGATTTTTATTGCCTGCTGTAATCAGGATATCTTTATTCCCTTCCCATTCCTTGATACCAAGTCTTAGGTATACAATTTTCTCGCCAATCGTCATTACAGAATTCATATCGTGAGTATTGATGATGGTTGTAGTATTGTATTCCTTGGTGATTTCATAAAGAAGATCATCAATAACCTTAGAGGTATATGGATCCAGCCCTGAGTTAGGTTCATCGCAGAATAAATACTTCGGATTGTTTACAATTGCTCTTGCAATGGCAACCCTTTTTTGCATTCCACCGGAAATTTCAGAAGGATATTTCCTTCCTGCTTTATCAAGATGTACCCTTCCTATTACTTCGAAAACTCTCTTCTTTTTTTCTCTAAAAGTAAGGTTGGTAAACATATCCAATGGAAACATAATATTCTCCTCTACTGTTAAAGAGTCAAATAAGGCACTTCCCTGAAATACGGTTCCAATTTCTGAACGAAGGTGTTGCTTTTCTTCTCTCGTCATGGTATTGACATCCCGGCCGTCAAACAAAATTTCTCCGGATGATGGCATATAGACATTCAGTAAACTTTTAAGAAAAACGGTTTTTCCCGAGCCACTCTGTCCGATGATAAGGTTTACTTTTCCTTTATCAAATGAAGTCGAAATTCCCTTAAGTACTTCAACATCTCCAAAACTTTTCTTAAGATCTTTTACCTCAATCATCAGCTTAATATTAATTGGGTTAAAATTAATTCGGAAATGATAATGAAGACCATTGTCCATACCACTGCCTGGGTACTTGCTCTACCTACTTCCAAAGATCCTCCTTTCACAAAATATCCGAAATAAGAAGGAACCGTTGCAATAATGAATGCAAAAACTATGGTTTTGGTAAATGCATAATAGATAAATAGATTAGGCATATACATTTGGATCCCTACAATATAATCGTTTTCGGTCCAGTTTCCTGTTAAAATCCCGGCAATATAGCCTCCGCCAATACCAAATACGATACTGATAGCGATAAGAAGAGGATTAAAAATCATACAGGCAATGATCTTTGGAAAGATCAAAAAATTGGGTGAATTGACTCCCATGATATCTAAGGCATCAATCTGTTCAGAAACCCTCATTGTTCCAATACTGGAAGCAATGTATGATCCTACTTTACCTGCTAAAATCAAACTGATAATGGTAGGAGCAAATTCTAAAACAAGTACTGCTTTTGTTGCATATCCTACAAATGAAGGAGGAATAGGAAATGATGAAGCATCAAAGTTATTAAACATTTGAATCGCTACTACTGCCCCCACGAAGATCGAGGTAAAGACTACGAGACCGAAAGAATTAACTCCCAAATCATTAATTTCCCTCATGAGCAGCTTCCAAAAAACCCTCATTTTCTGGGGTTTTTGCAGGGATTTTCCTAAAAGGATCATATATTCCCCTACTGCTGTGAAAAACTTTTTTAACATACTGCTAAATTAGACTTTTTTATTGAATTAGGCTAAGGTTGAAGAGAAGACAGAAGCCCGGAAAATGTTAAAATTATCCTAACCTTAGCTATAGCTTTATTTTGCGTTTTTGTCCCCACCAATAACCAGTAAAATGGTTTTTAATATGATAACCAGATCCAGCACAAAACTCCAGTTCCTTACATAGAATGCGTCTGCGAGAACTCTTTTTTTCATTTCTACCTCCACATCTCCAAAGTCACCACGCAATCCGCTTACCTGTGCAAGACCTGTAATTCCTGGACTTACCATGCTTCTTAGGCTATATCTTCCGATTTTTGGTTTGTAGTAATTATCAACAGCCAACATGTGAGGACGTGGACCTACTACAGACATTTCGCCTTTCAGTACATTGATAAACTGCGGAAGTTCATCAAGGCTGGTCTTTCTTAAAAATTTACCTACCTTGGTGATTCTGGTGTCGTTTTCTCTGGTTGTACTCGTTGTAGATTCATCATTGACTACCATGGTTCTGAATTTTATACAGCTGAACACCTCCTCATGAAAACCATATCTTTTCTGAAAGAAGAAAACAGGTCCTTTGGAACTTACCCTGATTAAAATTGCGATGATCGGAAATAACCATGTACAAACGAAAGCCAGAACAAATATGGAAAAGAAAATATCAAATGTTCTTTTCATCAGGAAGTTGGAATAATAATCTAATGGATATCTTGCCTGATTAAGAACGGGTTGAGTTTGAATATAAGCCAGATCATAGAGGAAAAAATCACTTTGGGTAATACTGGGGATCAATGAAATATGAACCTTGTTTTCCTCTGCAAGTTTGAATATGTCAGACTCAACACTTTCACCGTAAGAATTTTCTGTAGATAAAAACAATGTATGGATACCGTTTTTTTTCCAGAAGCTCACCAATTCGGCGGTGCTGGCATCTGCGTTTTCATGTTCAAATATTCGGTATCCGTAATCTTTACGTTCTTTAAAAATGTTTTTTAGGATCTCCGTAGAATCTCCATCTCCTAAAAACATGATATTTCGATAGTTAACCCCTAAAGACCGTAAGTACTTAATAGAAAAATAGATGAGTGATTTTGCTAAAAAGATAAATATAAACAGATAAAATGATAACCAGTAAATATCAGAGTTGAAGAATACATTATTACTGACCTTCCCAATAAGCAAAACACCAAGTATAAAGGATATGAAATGAATCAGAAGCCTTTCCAGAAAGAGAGTATACGTAAGGTTCCTCGGAATATTGTATATTTTTGTCCTACCGCTGAGAAGCACCCAGAACAAAAACAGCAAAACCAGAGAAAAAGCGTTCTGGTACCAGGTTTCCTTATGATACTTCAGGTTTTCGTTTCTGCTTATAAAAAAGAATATGAAAATAGATGCAATAACCATGAGGTCAAGCAAAATAATGATCGATTTCAGGTATCTAGAGTATCGAATTCTCTGCATCTATCGGTATTATAACAGGAAGGGCCAGCTAATGTACGTATTTTTACGGTATATTCAGATATTTGTGGGTCTGAACAGAAGCCTGCCATTCCGGGTGTTCCAGAATAAAATCTGTAATTTTAGGATACATATCATCTCTTTTACTCCATTCACTTTGGAGGTAAAGCTTACAGCTTTCAGAAACTTTGGCAGCCTGTTCCTGTGCAAATGCAAAATCATGATTGTTGAAAACAATAACTTTAAGCTCATGAGCCTTTTGATAGATCTCATCTTTAGGCAATCCTGTTTTCTTTGGAGAAAGAGTAATCCAGTCCAGATGCCCGCTCATAGGATATGCTCCTGAAGTTTCAATGTGAATAGTACATCCAAGTTCTTTTAATTTGGAGGTAAGAACTTCCAAATTCCAAGTAAGAGGTTCTCCTCCTGTAAGAACGACAGTTTTACAATGTTTAGCCGCTGTTTCTGCAATTTCCTCAGCATTCATCAAAGGATGGAGCTCCGGGTCCCAGCTTTCTTTCACATCACACCAGTGGCAGCCTACATCGCAGCCTCCCAGCCTGATAAAATAAGCCGCTTTTCCAGTATGTGCTCCTTCTCCTTGTAAAGTGTAAAAATGCTCCATTACAGGGAGCATTTTACCTTCTTTTAATAAAATATCTTGTTCTTTATTCATTTTAAAATTAGTCGTTATAGACCGAAGTTTTATAAGCAATAATGGTGTTTTTCATCAACATTGCTCTTGTCATTGGGCCTACTCCTCCAGGAACCGGAGTAATCCAGCTTGCCTTTGCTGCACAGCTGTCAAAATCTACATCACCGGCAAGGTAATATCCTTTTGGAGAGTCATCGTCTACTCTTGTAATACCCACGTCAACGATTACAGCACCTTCTTTAATCATTTCTCCTTTTAAGAAATGAGGATCTCCCAAGGCTGTAATAACGATGTCTGCCTTTTTAGTATATTCTTCAATGTCTTTTGTGTAGGAGTGGGTAAGGGTAACCGTTGAGTTTCCAGGGAAATCTTTTCTTCCCATTAAGATACTCATTGGTCTTCCTACAATTTTACTTCTACCAATGATTACACAGTCTTTTCCTTTGGTTTCAATATTATATCTTTCCAATAATGTTAAGATTCCGAAAGGAGTTGCCGGTAAGAAAGTATCCATTTCAAGAGCCATTTTTCCGAAGTTTTCAGGGTGGAATCCATCCACATCTTTTCTTGGATCAATAGCGTTGATGATTTTCTCCTGGTCCACCTGATCCGGTAAAGGGAGCTGAACAATAAAACCATCCACTGCTTTAGATTTATTCAGCTCGTCAATGGTCTCCAATAGTTCAGATTCTGAAACTGTGCTTGGGAATTTGATTAAGCTGGATTGAAATCCTACCTCTTCACAATCTTTTACCTTAGCGTTTACATAAGCCTTGCTTGCTCCGTTGTTTCCTACAAGAATAGCAACCAAATGAGGTGCTCTTCTTTTATTTGCCAGGATTTTTTCAACTTCAACTTTGATCTCAGCTTTGATTTCTTTGGAAACCTTAAGTCCGTCAAGAATTTCTGCCATTTTTACTTTTTACTTTTATTTAGATTTATTTTTACTTTACTTTTTTACTTAAATTCTTTATAATAGTTAATCAACCCGTTGGTAGAACTATCATGTGAAGTTATCGTCTCGTTGTTTTCAAGCTCCGGTAAGATTTTGTTAGCGAGTACTTTACCTAATTCAACTCCGAACTGATCGAAGCTGAAAATATTCCATATAACCCCTTGAACGAAGATTTTGTGTTCATACATAGCAATTAACTGTCCTAATGTGAAAGGCGTTAATTCTTTGAATAATATAGAGTTAGTAGGTGTGTTTCCGTGGAAAACTTTATAGTTTAATAATCGGTCAATCTCTTCATCGGATTTTCCTGCATTTCTAAGTTCTTCTTCTACTTCTTCTTCTGTTTTCCCGAAAGCAAGTGCTTCAGTCTGGGCAAAGAAGTTCGCTAATAATTTATCCTGATGGTCAGAAACTTTATTAGAGCTTTTAGTATAAGCAATAAAGTCTGCAGGAATCAATTCTGTACCTTGGTGAATCAATTGGTAAAATGCATGTTGTCCATTGGTTCCAGGTTCTCCCCAAATGATTGGTCCTGTTTCGTATTCTACGAATTCACCGTTTCTGTCTACACATTTTCCGTTGCTTTCCATATCTCCCTGTTGAAGATAAGCAGCAAATCTGTCAAGGTATTGTGAATAGGGAAGGATTGCATAGGTGGTTGCTGCGTAGAAATTACGATACCAGATTCCTAAAAGCCCCATGAGTACAGGAACGTTTTCAGAGAAGTCTTCAGTCTGGAAGTGCTGGTCTGTATCGAAAGCTCCTTTTAAAAGCTGTTCAAAGTTTTCATAACCTACAGCCAGTACAATGCTTAATCCGATAGCACTCCAAAGCGAGTATCTTCCGCCTACCCAATCCCAGAATTCGAAAATGTTTTCTTCAGCAATTCCGAACTGCTTAACCGCTTCAATATTAGTGGATAAAGCTACAAAATGCTTTGCTACATCTTCCTGATTACCTGCTTTAAGGAACCAGTCTTTTGCTGAATTGGCATTTGTCATTGTTTCCTGCGTAGTAAACGTTTTAGAAGCAATGATGAATAGAGTCGTTTCCGGATTTAGGTTTTTAACAACCTCTGCAATATGATTTCCGTCCACATTGGAAACAAAGTGAACGTCTAGTCTTGTTTTAAAATGCTTTAAAGCTGAACAAACCATCACAGGTCCCAAATCTGAACCTCCGATTCCGATGTTTACCACATCTGTAATTTGCTTTCCACTGAATCCTTTGTGTTCTCCTGAAATGATTTTTTCAGAAAAATCTTTCATATGGTTCAATACTCTTTTGATCTCTGGCTTAATATTTTCGCCGTCTACAAGAATTTCACGGTCAGAGAAATCTCTCAAAGCAGTATGGAGAACTGCTCTTCCCTCTGTTTCATTGATTTTATCACCAGAGAACATTTTAGAAATAGCATCTTTTAACTGACATTCTTCTGCCAACTGTAATAAAAGTTCTTTTGTTCTTGAATCAATTAAGTTTTTAGAATAATCAAAAAGGTAATTATCTTTTTGCAGGGAGAATTCTTCGAAACGATTCGGGTTGTACTGGAAAAGACTTCTTAGCTCAAGGTCGTTAGATGCAAAATGTTCATCAAGGGCTTTCCAGCTGTTGGTTTGTATAGGGTTTATTTTTGATAGCATGTTGTTGGGAATTTATAGTTCAGAAAAATAATATCGCGGATCAAAATCTTTAGAGATCTATAACGATTTATTTCTGATGTGCAAATTTAAGGAAAAATAAAACCTCAAATAAATTTGAGGATGATAAATAACGATTTTTTAAAAAACAAAACCCCAGAAATGACCTGAGGTTTACTTTTTATGGGTATAAAAATGTTTTTTGAGACATTATTCGTCTATTTCATTCAAAATATTTTCCAATTGCTTAGCGTGGGCACCATAGAAATATTTTGTCCATAAAACAATGCTTACCAGTAGAGAAAGTGTTCCAATTAAAACGGCAATTATTAAATAGATTTGAGTATGGGTTGCGAGTTCAGTCAGATCTTTCCCTTTTTTTTCCAAAGTGTTATAGATAAATAATCCAATAGTAATAAGGAAATGAGGTAATAATAAAAAGCCGAATGACTGATATCTTTCCATGTTTAATCGTAGTTCATGATAGATTTTCCAAAGGCTGTTCTTGGTATTTCCCGTATAAAGCTCCGTTTGTTTGTAGAATTTATAAAATCCAAACAGATAATAAGATGATATTACAACCATCATTGTATAAGATATATAATAAATAATGTATTGAGAAGAGGGAAATTTAAACTGAAGAGGAAAGAATCCGATAAGAATGATGGCTAAAATCTGTGCCGGAAATTCTTTTTTCATGCTTTTCTGGATTTTTTCTATAGGATGTTTACTCTCCTTTAATTGTTCTATAGCGTCTGGAATATGAACGTTGCTGTCTTCATTATTCCACTGTTCTTTTAATTGATCAAGATTCATAACCTGTTTTTTTTATGATTTGCTGTATTTTTTCTTTGGTTCTGTTAAGTTTTACACGGGCATTGCCTTCACTGAGCCCGAGGTTGCTTCCAATTTCTTTATGTGACATCCCCTCCATGAAATAAAAGATAACTGCCTTCTCTAATGCATTCAGTTCTTGGACGGCACGGTAAAAAATTTCGAGCTGCCTGTCCTTTGTGGGGTTGTAGTCCTCCTGTTGTACCTCAAAATGATGAGACGGATCCGTATGATTTTTTGTCCTCTGTTTTTCTTTTTTTAAATAGGTAATGGCAGTATTGATGGCAACGCGATACATCCATGTAGAAAATTTACTGTTTCCCTTAAAGTTTTGATAAGATTTCCATAGCTGGATAAGAATTTCCTGCTGAAGATCTTCCCGGTCTTCTATGGAATCTGCATAGATCCGGGAAGCTTTATATAATATGCCTTTGTGCTGATTGACAAGCTTTAGAAAGGCTGTTCCGGTTGGGGTACTCACAATAGTTTCATGGTTGGGTTATTGTTATAAGTTTGATACAGGCTTTACGGTGTATCCTTTTGCTTTAAGAAGGTTGATGAGCCCATTATTTCCCCATAAATGACCACTTCCAACGGCAAAGAAAGAGCTTTGTTTTTTCATTATTTCAGGCATTTTTTCTACCCATTTTGTATTTCGGTCAGTCAGCATGAATTTCTCCTGTTTTTTATTCATGAATTTTGGATCTTTAATAAGCTGATCCAGGCTTTTTAAATTTTCATTTTTGAATGCCTATGTCATTTTTTGTGAAGCAATAGTATACTCTTTACTCAATTTCAGTTGAGAAATCACTTCTTTCAGATTGTAGGATTGACCAATTGAATAAATCTGATCATCAACCTTTTCCAGCCCATTCACACTTTTTTTGTTTTTCAAAGCTGTTTTCAGAAGCTCAATTTCATACATTTTCACTTCATTAGGAGGACAAGGAATTGCTTTTGTTGCAATAAGAGCATAAAGAGCTTGAGGGGTTTGGTGGTCAATGTTTTTCAGGTTGGTTCCATAGTCAGCAAGTATTTTATCCAGTTCTTTTGCCTCTTCAGGAGTTAATTGTTCAGAAATTTTTTTATCTGCGGCCATCATTTTTTGCATTGCGACTATTTCATTCTGATCGGTGTAATTAATTTCCATTACAAAATTTTCAGCCTGATTAAGAGCATTCCATGTTTTTGGTTTTATCTCAAAATCTTTGCTGCATAAGATATGAAATGTTCCGGCAATATAAGAGGGTTTAGAAAGTCCGTTCCCGGATACTTCCCATAACAGGCTGTTTTCATTTTCTGTATTATTATTCTGTGCCGTTGCCGTCATGAAATTCATTGATAATAATGCTGCGAATCCAAGTTTTATTAAATTTTTCATAGTATTTGTTTTTTTTGATTTTCTGTTCTTTTAAACAGTAGGTAAGAGGTATATTACAATCGTTACAGTTTTTTTTTCAAAAAAATAAAAACCTCCTGAAAACAGGAGGCTGTAAAATCTAAAATTATGATGATAACCTATAGGTTAGGAGTTCTGTTCTGAGGATTTAGGCAGCTCAGATCTTTTGATTTTTCTTTTTCTTAGGAAATAAATAATTCCACCTGCGATGAGAACGAGAGGCCAGATGTTGATGAGTCCTACGATAATTCTCTGGATCAGATAGAATCCATAGATGAAGCCGTCTTTTGCATCATGAATAAAGTTGTATTTGTATTTGTTGTCAATACTGTCCGTATTGGTAACGGCAATTTCTGCGATGCGTAATTTCGGTTCTTTGATGTAAATATCAACGGTGCTGTATTTCAGGTTGTCAGCCATACTCATGGTATTTAGTTTTTGAAGATTTCCTTCAGACATATTATTGTCATCCACGATTACCTTGTCCTTATTGTTTTTTATTTTATCAATATTTTCAGAAGTCTTCTGGTTTCTTTTCGCTTCCAGTTCAGAATATTTAATATGGGCAGTAACATCTTCCGCATTGATGGATCTTGAGTTCAGAAATAACTTGTTGGTGTTGATAAAGGTCAGTAGCTCGCCCAGCTTTTCAGTAGGCACTCTTACCTGCATTGAATTTTCGGTTTTGTATTTTTTTATCAGCATTGCTTCAGTATCAGAAGTGTTATAAGTGTCTTCATAAACAACATTACTTTGTAGATTGCTTTTGGTGACAAATCCTCCAAGGTCCTGTACTGATTTTTCAATGGCAATGGTTGCATTATATACATCTTTCACTTCCATGTTGACATCTGCTGTTTTGATGAACTTTTTATCCTTCACTTCCATACTGGCAGCAGATGAAACACTGTCTGTTGTAACAGCTGCAGAATCTGTTGCAGCTTCATAGCTTTTAAGTTCGTTGCTAGTAGCTTCTCCTTTTTTACATGAATAAATTCCTAATAAAAGAACTGCGGATAATGATAATTTGATGTAAGTCGTTTTCATAGCGTAAGATTTTTGAGGTTTTGCTTGAGTCAAAGTTCAGCAAGGATCCTTTGTAATGCTTGAAAATTGAAAGTAAAAAACTTGTAAAGAGAATTTTCTATTTTAATTAATTATATATCAATGGTTTGTAAAATAGAGTCTAGGTTGGTGGTTTGCTTTCGGAGTAATTTTTGCTTATCTTTTTACAAACCAAAATCACAATATATCATTATGTCAAATACCTTTTCTAAAATCAGAAATGCAATAGGATTATTCACATCCATAGATTTTGAACAACTAAGTGCTATTTCTCAAAAAGTAGATTTGCCGAAACTAATGCATAATTTTTCAAAGCTGGATGATAAACAACTTGCCGGGCTTATGAAAATGCTTGATCCCGATAAGAAAAAGAAAGAACTTCCTCCCATTGATGGCGATTTTTACGATATCTACCATACTTTAACTCCTGAACAGCGGGAAATTCAACTGAAAGTAAGAGCTTTTATGGAAAAAGAAGTTAAGCCTTTGGTCAATCATTACTGGCTTAGGGATGAATTTCCTTTTGAGTTAATTCCGAAATTTCAAAAACTGGATATCTGTGGAGTAACTTATGAAGGATATGGATGTCCTGGAATGCCTTTTCTGATGGAAGGTGTTATTGCGATGGAAATGGCAAGAATTGATGCTTCTATTGCTACATTTTTTGGAGTACAGTCCGGGTTGGCAATGGGTTCTATTTATATATGTGGTTCAGAAGAGCAAAAACAGAAATGGCTCCCACAGATGCAGAAGTTTGAAAAAATAGGAGCCTTTGGATTGACTGAACCGGAAGTGGGTTCCGGAGCTGCAGGGGGACTTACAGTGACTTGTAAGAAAACAGCTGAAGGATGGGTTTTAAATGGTCAGAAAAAATGGATCGGAAATGCAACTTTTGCAGATCTTATTATTATTTGGGCAAGAGATCTGGATAGTGGAGAAGTAAAAGGATTTATTGTTGAAAAAGATAATCCGGGATATTCTGTAGAAAAGATCAAAGGGAAAATGGCTTTGAGGATTGTCCAAAACGGATTAATTACTCTTAAAGATTGCGTAGTTACAGAAGAAAATCGCTTGCAGAATGCCAATTCATTTAAAGATACCGGAAAAGTTCTGAGAATGACAAGAGCAGGGGTTGCCTGGATGGCAACAGGATGTGCAAGAGGAGCTTATGAAAGTGCTTTAGCATATACCAGAACCAGAGAACAGTTTGGAAAACCTATTGCCTCATTTCAGATGATTCAGGGACATTTGGTAGAAATGTTATCCAATCTTACGGCCATGCAGACTATGGTTTTCAGATTGTCTGAAATGCAGGATGAAGGGATTCTAAAAGATGAACATGCTTCATTAGCAAAGGTTTTCTGTACATTAAGAACAAGGGATATTGTTTCCAGAGCGAGAGAAGTGATGGGTGGAAATGGTATTCTCCTGGAATATGATGTGGCCCGTTTTGTAGCAGATGCCGAGGCTATTTATTCCTATGAAGGAACAAAAGAAATTAACTCACTCATTGTAGGGCGATCTATTACAGGATTCAGTGCTTTTATATAAAAAAATAGCAGATGATAGTTGATGTCATCTGCTAAATATGGGTTTCTAATTGCTATCCAACCAGATTTTTATATTTCTCTCTATTATCAATCAATATCCAGATATTGATCAGAAACAAGATACCGGAAATACAAATTCCAGTGGTTGAAGGATCTCTGTAAGCATTATGGATTAAAATTCCTGTCAAAACAGGCAGGATTATAATGGCACCTAATGCTCTTGTCTTTGGAAAAATAAATAATAGACCGCCTATTACTTCTACAGTGCCTACCAATGGTAGTAACCAGCCAATTTCTCCGAATGCAGCATAAATTTTCATTTGTGCTTCTGTGAGGGGAGGGGTTGGATTGTAATGAAAGAATTTGTCTAAACCTGCATTAATAAACATAATGCCAAATAAGATACAGATGATAAGTTTAATGAGTTTCATAATAAATATTTTATATCAAATGTAAAATAAAAATACAATTTTATTGTGATTTTGCAATTTAAAAATAACATTGTTTGTGTTAACGGTAGGTTAATGTGATATTCTGTATCATTTTATTATTTATATTTGAGTACAAACTAAACTCATAAAAATTATGTTGAAAAACCTTAAAAAATTAAACCGTACAGATTTAAGAGAAATTCAGGGGGGAGCTGGCATTGGAAAATGTGACATAGGTCCTATTGGTTGTCCGTGTAAAATACCTCCGGGAGATCCGTGTTTAGGAGGTGGTCCTGGTGGAGGTGGCTCTACAACTCCTAATTTAGGATATTGCCCGGATAATCAATCCTATATTCCTTGTGAAGAATCTTGTCCAAATGGAATGAGACCGCTTTGTGCTCTTCCATAATACAATAAATAAAGACTGCTGTGAAAAGCAGTCTTTATTGTTTAAAGTTTAATATGTTCATTTATGCTGTAAATATCAATTTAGTGGTCATTGCTAATGAATGTTTTATTGCTCATTATTAATTACTTATCGGCAATGATGTTAGTCCATTTCCTTCAGAGTAATATTCTTTGAAATCTTGTAGCTTTTCTTCTTTTTGTTTGGTTTTTCCTCTTCTCCTAGTAGTTTTCCCCAAGGCTTTAAATCTTCAACCTTTTCGCAGATGATCTTGATAATAGCAATCGCAGGAATACAAAGAAACATCCCGGCAATTCCCCAAAGATGCTCACCCAGAAGGATTCCTATGAAAGAAAATAAAGCATTGATCTTCACTCGGGAACCCACAACAAATGGAAGTACAATATTTCCATCTACAGCATGAATACCAATATATCCGATAGCAACATAAATACATGTTGAAGGACTGGCTGTAGCAAAGGCAATAAAGCAGGATATAATGAGTGAGATAAAAATACCTAAATAAGGAATTACGTTTAATAAACCTGTTAAAACAGCTAAAAGGATAGCGTATTTTACCCCTAAAACAGTGAGTACTATAGAGGTAAGAATGGATACAATAATCACCTGAAGACACAGTCCGAAGATGTATTTCTTGGTCATGACACGAATTTCATTCACCGCTGCCTGAACACTTGATTTATGTCTTTCATTAAAAACCGTTACAATAAAGTTGTTCAACAGTCTTCTGTAATTTAAAATAAAGATAAAAAACAGGGTGAAAAATATGATAAAACCAAATCCTGTTGAGAAAATACCAAAAGTAAATCCTAAAATGGCACCGGAAGAAGATAAAAGCTTATTCAATCCCTGATTGATGTAATCTACCTGCTCGTCTACTTTTACATTGAATGTTTTGGAAACCCAATGTTGAGCATTATTAAAAACGGTAGTCAGCTGCTCTCTTAAATGAGGCAAATCTTTGCTAAAATCTGATAATTGATTGGTGAAAAAATAAATAAGCCCCGCTAAAATAATCAACATAATGAATACGGAAGTCATTGTTGACATAGATCTTGGAAATCTTAGTTTCTTTTCCATGAAAGTGGCTGCCGGCAAAAACAGCATGGCCATCAGGAATGCAAAGAAAAATGGAGCTAAAATGGTTTGCCCCAAAGCTAAAAGATACCCGATCCCAATGATCGAAATAACGACAAGGGTAAGCTTGACAAGGAAAGGAAGTCTAAGAAAGTTCATAATCTAAAATCTGCAGTGTGGAATAAAAATAAGAAAAACCCGTCGATTTGAAGAATTTTTTATTCAAACAGTGTGGATTTTTCTTTCTGCACATCAAATTCCATTCCTAAATCCTTACTATTTAAACAGAAACACGCTCTGGAATTCAGAACGTGTTTCTTATTGAGAAGTTAATATGTAAATAAATTGTTTTTATTTTTCAATAGCAATATCAATGACTTCTTCCATTCTATTGACATAATGCACTTTCAGATTTTTTAAATAATCTTTTTTGATTTCTTCCACATCTTTTCTGTTAGCCTCACAAAGAATAACATCTTTTACTCCGGCTCTGGTTGCCGCAAGAAGCTTTTCCTTGATTCCGCCTACAGGAAGTACTTTTCCTCTTAAAGTAATTTCTCCCGTCATGGCAAGGTGAGGTTTGATCTTTTTGTTTTTAAAAGAAGAAACCATTGAAGTCAGCATGGCAATACCAGCCGAAGGACCATCTTTAGGAGTTGCTCCTTCAGGGACATGAACGTGGATGTTTTTCTTATCCAGGTCTTCCTGGGCAATTCCAAGCTCATCATGTTTAGCCTTAATGTATTCTAGGGCAATAGTAGCAGATTCCTTCATTACGGTTCCCAGATTTCCGGTCATCGTTAAAGCTCCTTTACCGTTGCTTAGAATACTTTCAATATACAGAATATCTCCACCTACGCTTGTCCAGGCAAGACCTGTTACAACACCGGGAACTCCTGTGATTTCAGATAAACTTTTCGGTCTTGGAACGCCAAGGATTTCATCTACTTTTTCCAGCGAAATTTTTGGGTCATACTCTTTTACCAAAGCAGTCTGTAATGCTACCCATCTTGCCACAGAAGCAATTCTTTTCTCTAAGGTTCTTACGCCGCTTTCAGAGGTATGAGCCTCAATAATATGCTTAAGTTCAGCATTTCCAAGTTTGAATGATTTGGTGTCCAGTCCATTCTCTTCCTGCTGTTTTTTGATTAAGTGTCTTTTTGCAATCTCAATCTTTTCTTCCAATGTATATCCGGCAATCTGAATGATCTCCGTTCTGTCCAAAAGTGGAGTCTGAATCGTTGAAAGGGAGTTTGCTGTTGCAATAAACATTACTTTCGACAGGTCGTATCCCATTTCAAGGAAGTTGTCGTAGAAAGATTTATTTTGTTCAGGGTCAAGGACTTCTAGTAGTGCAGAACTTGGGTCTCCGTGAAGTCCCTGAGCAATTTTATCAATCTCATCCAAAACAATTACAGGATTAGAAGTTCCTGCCTTTTTGATAGACTGAAGAATTCTTCCGGCCATCGCACCAATATAGGTTTTTCTGTGTCCACGGATTTCACTTTCATCATGAAGTCCACCTAAAGATAATCTTATATATTTTCTGCCTAAAGAATCTGCAATAGATTTACCTAAGGATGTTTTACCTACTCCCGGAGGCCCTACTAATAGTAGAATAGGAGACTTCATGTTGTTCTTTAGTTTTAAAACAGCCATGTGCTCCAAAATTCTTTTCTTAATATCTTCAAGTCCGAAATGTGCTTTATCTAACACCTTTTCAGCCCTTGCAATATCAAAAGTATCTTTGGTATAGGTTTCCCATGGAAGATCTGTGAAGAAATCAAGGTAATTTCTCTGTACATTATAGTCCGGAGAATTAGGGTTTTGTCTTTGTAATCGGCCAATTTCTTTCTGGAAATGATCTTCAACTTCCTGGCTCCATTTCTTTGTTTTAGCTTTAGCAATAAGGTCTGCAACATCACTTTCAGGTCCACCACCCAATTCTTCCTGGATGGTTCTGATCTGCTGGTTCAGGAAATACTCTCTTTGCTGTTTATCAAGATCTTTTGAAGTTTTCTGGTGAATTTGATTTCTCAATTCCAGCTTTCTGAAATCTTCATGCATCATCTCGTAGCATTTATTGGCCCTTTCCATCATGCTTTTTTCCTCAAGCAGCCTTTGCTTTTCCAGAGATGGGAAGCTGGCGTTGGTACAGATGAAATTCAGCAGATCATCATTATTATTGATATTTTTGATGGCGAAATTAGCTGCATTAGGAATATTAGGGTCCAGCTCAATGATTTTTAAAGCAAGCTCTTTGATATTTTCTAATAACGCTTCATATTCCTCCTGATTTTTAGGTTTATTATCCTTTAATTTTGTGATTTCAGCTTTAAAATAAGGTTGAATGTCAACAATTTTCTTGATTTTAAACCTATGGAAGCCTTTGGTAATAGCCGTAATATTACCTTCAGGAAGTTTAATGATCTTGATGATCTTTGCTAATGTACCGGTGGTATAAATATCCTTTTCGGTAGGTTGTTCAAGATCAGAATTCTTCTGGCTTACAATTCCGATGAAATCTCCGTTTTTCTGCGCTTCCTCAAGGAGTTGTATAGAGGTTTTTCTTCCTGCAGTAATAGGAATTACTACATTCGGGAACATTACCATATTTCTTACGGGAAGTATTGGGAATATTTTCTGTTCGGAATTTTTTTCAGTCTCACCAAAGTCGGAAAGATTGATTTCTTCAGTGACGATATCAAAACCGTCGCTGATCATTTCTTCTAAACTTATATCTTCAAATTCTGTCATAATGGATCGAATGACAAATTGTCATTTTCGTTTTTAATCGTTAAATGGATTTTTTTATAATAAGCCCTGAAAACGTGTGGTATATTATAATATACTAGATTGCACAATACTTATGCCATTTGTTTTTTGCTAAAAAATATGGTCAAAATTTCCTTTTTTACATAATCTTTAGGATTTAAAATTAAAATAAAGAACTTCTGCTTCTCTAATTTCTTAAAAATGTGTATTTTCGCAAACTGATAAAAAACTATAATTTATAAAATGGCAATTTTAGGACAGATTAGGAGTAAGCCTTGGCTTTTAATGGGAGTAATAGCCTTAGCGCTTTTGGCGTTCTTGGTGAACCCAGACAGTATCGACAAGGTTTTTGGTAAGAATCCTGACGTTTTAGGAAAAGTAAATGGTGAGAAAATCACCCGCGAAGAGTTCAATGATCAGCTTTTCGTGCTGCAGCAACAAGCTGAACAACAGGGTCGTCCAAAGAACGGTCTTGAAGAACAGGCTTGGCAGTTACTTGTTCAATCTAAACTTATCAAGCAACAGTTTGAGAAATTGGGCTTTGAAATGAATGATGATTATTTCTGGAATCAAATCCAGTACGATCAGATGTTCGCTCAAAATCAGCAGTTTTTTGATGAGAAGGGGAACTTTAAAACTCAAGACCTTAAAAAAGAAATTGAAACATTACAAAACACTAACCCTCAGGGATATGCTCAATGGTTGAAAACTAGAAAATCAATTGAGTACAGACTGATGGCAAGACAGGTGTTTACCAATATTTCAGCAGGTATTACTACGGGTAAGAAAGAAGCTGAAGAATTGATGAAAGAAAGAGATCAGCTTGCTGACATCGACTTTGTAAAGGTAGACTATGCAGCTTATCTTCAAAAAACAAAGATCAATGTTACGACAGAAGATCTTGCCAACTACATCAAGCAGCACCCGGTAATGTTCAAAGCTGAGCCTAGCAGAAACTTAGGTATCGTATTTTTCCCGTCTAAGCCAAGTGCAGCAGATGATGCAGCCGCTTTAAAGGAAATTACAAAATTATACTCAGGAGGTACGGATGCGAGTGGAGGTACTGAAAACTTCCAGAATACGAAGAACGACTCTATGTTTGTAATGGCAAACTCAGATTCACCTTTCAATCCTCAGTATGTAAAGCCTACACAATTGCCTGCTACTATACAAGGTCAGATCGCAACAGCTGCGATAGGACAGACTTTTGGTCCTTATAAAGAACAAAATTTCTATGTAGTTTCTAAGCTTGTAGGGAAGAAGACTTCAGATTCTACATTATCAAGACATATCCTGATCGCTTTCAAAGGAAGCCCTGCAGGAGAAGGAGTAACAAGATCTAAAGAACAGGCTAAGAAATTAGCAGACTCTATCGGAGCTATCGTAAAAGCAACACCTGCTAAATTTACAGAGTTCCTTAAGCTTTCAAATGATCCAAACTCTGCTGCACAAGGAGGTAGCCTTGGTTGGACAACTCCGGAAACCCCTTTCGTTCCTGAATTCCTTACTTATTTGGCAAACAATCCTAAAGGAGCAACAGGAGTTGTGGAAACTCAGTTTGGTTACCATATCATCAATATCGAAGATAAAAAATCTGGATCAATGGGGTATAAGGTGGCAAATCTTGTAAAAGAGATTAAGCCTTCAGATGCTACAGAAGCTGAAACAGATAAAAACTCAAGAAAATTCATTCAGCAGGTTCAAGGAAAATCTTTCAACGATTTCGTGAACATTGCTAAGAAAGGAAACTTCCAGTTCACTAACCCTAAAGCTGCGAAGAGATTCGAAGGACAACTTCAGGGACTAGGTACTGAAAAAGATAGCGATATTCTTACTTGGGCTTTTGATAAGAAAAGATCTAAAGGAGATACTGAATTATTTAATGTAGACGGAACAGGAGACAAAATTGTTGTATTCCTGAACGGAAAACAGGAAGCTGGTCTTGCTGATCCTGAATCTGTAAGAGATCAGATTGAAGTAATTGTTAAAAATAAATTGGCTGCAAAACAAATTTCTGATAAAATTGCAGGAGCAAAAGCTTCAGGTTTAGATCAGATTGCTGCTTTGTTTGCTACTACAAAACAAACCGCTCAGGTAAACCTATTAAACCCTTCAGTAGCTGGTGCTATGGAGCCTAAAGTTGCTGGTGCAGCCTTCGGTGTTGCAAAAGGTAAACTGTCTAACCCGGTTGAAGGAGGAACAGGAGTTTACGTACTGATTAAAAAATCTGAAACTGTAAACAAGCAACCTGGTGATCTTAAGCAGTTCACGGAGTCTATTTCTCAGAGAAATGCAGGAATGTTTGGACAGGCTTGGTTGAAGAGTCTTCAGGATAACGCAGATATCCAGGACTATAGAATCGAGATCTGGAACAAGCTGGGAAATCAGCAACAATAAGAGATTCTTATCTATTAATATAAAAGCGACAATTTTTTGTCGCTTTTTTTTGTATTTAACGCAGAATAATAAAGGAAAAGATTTATTTAAAATGTATTATATTTGCTTATTAGAAAAAAATTAGCAAGTGAAGTTCAGTAAAGAATTAAAAGCTGGTGTGATTGCACTTCTAGCTATCGTAGGCTTTGTGGTGTTGTTTCAATTTATGAAAGGGAAAAGCCTTTTTACTACCGACAATATCTTTTACGCAAAATATGAAAATGTAGAAGGCCTTGCGCAGTCTTCGGCAGTCTCTATTAATGGTCTTAAAGTAGGCCAGGTTGATAAGATTATACCTCAAACAGCAAAGGACGGTAAAATCAGTTTTGTTGTAAAAATTACGGTTGATAACAAATTTGAATTTTCAAGAAATTCAACATTGGAAATTTTTGAACCGGGATTAATGTCCGGTAAAGAAATGAGAGTAAACCTGATGTATGGCGGTGCTACAGCAAAAGATGGAGATACTCTGAAAGGAGCTTTCAAGCTGGGAACGCTGGGAAGTCTTTCTTCTCAGGTAGGTCCGGTAAAAGATCAATTGCAGGTAGTTCTCCACAGAGTAGACTCTTTAATGGCAAATGCTAACCTGCTCGTAGATGCACAAAACAGAGCCGAAGTAAAAGCTTTATTATCCAACCTTAACAAAACAGTAGGAGCACTTCAGACTACAGCAGGAAATGTAAACAGCCTGGTAGGTCATAATGATCCAAAACTACAGAAAGTATTGGATGATGCAAGTCTTACTATGCAAAGTGGAAAGGTAACCCTGGATAAATACGGAAATCTTGCACAGAGCATTGATACAAAACAATTAAATGCAACGATTGCTAATCTTGATGCTACTGTAGGAAAACTGAATCAGGTGATTGGTGGAATAGATAAAGGAGAAGGAAGTTTGGGTAAACTAATGAAAGACGATCAGTTGTATAATAATCTTAATTCAGCTTCTTCTAACCTGAATACATTAATCGAGGATATGAAAGCGAATCCTAAGCGATATATCAATTTCTCAGTTTTCGGTAAAAATAACAAAGACTAATACGCCTTATGCAGTACATCGATAACATTATTTTCCTGATTTTATTAGTAGCGGGATTTGGACTGTTTGCCAAGAGCCTACTGAAGATCTATAGAAATATCAGACTTGGTCACGAGATCAATAGAACGGATAGAAAATCTGAACGCTGGACTACCATGGCAAGAGTAGCTATGGGGCAAAGCAAGATGGTGAAACGTCCTATTGCTGGTGTTTTACACCTTTTCGTGTACGTAGGTTTTGTGATTATCAATATAGAACTTATTGAAATTATTGTTGATGGACTGTTTGGAACTCATCGTTTCCTGGCTTCAGTTTTCGGAAACGGATTCTATAGTTTCTTTACTGCAACGTTAGAAATTCTGGCACTTCTTGTTGTTATCGGAGTTGTGGTTTTCTTCATCAGAAGAAACTTTTATGGAGTAAAGAGATTAACCATGAAAGAACTTTTTGGATGGCCAAAACAAGATGCCAACTGGATTCTTATCATTGAATTTGCTTTAATGATGGCGTTCTTTAAAATGAATGCTGCTGATTGGGTGCTACAGCAAAGAGGTGTATTACCGGCGCTTGGAAGCTTCCCGATTAGTTCTTCTATTTTAGGTCCTGTTTTTAGTAATTTCGGTGATGGATTTTTGCACTTTACAGAAAAAGGAGCTTGGTGGTTCCACTTTGTAGGAATTCTTTTCTTCATGAACTACCTTTACTATTCAAAGCATTTACACATTATTTTAGCATTCCCAAGTACTTGGTATGCGAATCTTGATAAAAAAGGGAAATTCAACAATCTTGATTCTGTAACAAAAGAAATCAAATTGATGATGGATCCTAATGCAGATCCTTATGCTGCACCAGCAGAGGGAGCTGAAGCAGATGTTCCTTCCAAGTTTGGAGCAGAAGATATTTTTGACCTTAATCAGGTACAATTGTTAAATGCCTATTCTTGTACAGAATGCGGACGTTGTACTTCTGTTTGTCCTGCAAATATTACCGGGAAAAAATTGTCTCCGAGATTGATCTTAATGAAGACCAGAGACAGACTGGAAGAAGTAGGACGGAATATTGATAAAAACGGGAAATTTGTAGACGACGGCAAAAAGCTGTTGAATGACTATATCACTAAAGAAGAACTTTGGGCTTGTACTACATGTAATGCATGTACAGAGGCTTGTCCTGTATTGTTAGACCCACTTTCCATTATCTTTGAAATGAGAAGATTCCTGGTCATGGAACAGTCTGCTGCTCCGCAGGAGTTGAATCTGATGATGACGAATGTGGAAAATAATGCTGCTCCTTGGCAGTATAATCAGGCTGATCGTCTGAACTGGGCTTCAGAAAATTAAAAAACTAATCGATTTGAAAGTTTGAAAACTGCTGATAGCTAAGTCATTTTCAAATTTCCAAATTCTCACATTTTCAAATTGGAAAAAGAAATGGATTTCAATATAAAAACAATGGCAGAATATGCTGCCGAAGGAAAATCACCGGAAGTTTTATTTTGGGTTGGATGTGCCGGAAGTTTTGATGACCGTGCCAAAAAAATTACAAAAGCATTTTGCAAGATATTGAATAAAATAGGGGTTGAATTTGCTGTTTTAGGACAGGAAGAAAGCTGTACCGGAGATCCTGCAAAAAGAGCAGGTAACGAGTTTGTTTTTCAAATGATGGCACTTACCAATATTGAAGTTCTGAATGCTTATGAGGTAAAGAAAATTGTAACAGCGTGCCCACACTGTTTCAATACCCTTAAAAATGAATATCCAAGTCTTGGAGGCCACTTTGACGTTGTTCACCACACTCAATTCCTTAAAACCTTAATGGAAGAAGGGAGATTGAAAATTGAAGGCGGAGCGTTCAAAGGAAAGAAAATTACCTTCCATGATCCATGCTACCTGGGACGTGCCAATGATGAATATGAAGCTCCAAGAATGCTTCTTGAGAAACTGGATGCAGAGCTTGTAGAAATGAAGCGTTGCAAAACAAATGGACTTTGCTGTGGAGCGGGGGGTGCCCAGATGTTTAAAGAGCCTGAAAAAGGGAATAAAGACATCAATATTGAAAGAACAGAAGAAGCTTTATCTTTTGAACCAAAGGTAATTGCAACAGGATGCCCATTCTGTAATACAATGATGACGGACGGGGTAAAACACTTCAACAAAAATACAGAAGTTGCGGTAAAAGATATCGTTGAGCTTCTTGCTGAAGCAGACGATTTATAATTGTAATCTTATACAGGTTTATGAAGGTAGAATTGAAACTCTCCTTTTTATTTATCATTTCGATACTTGCTGCTCTTACATTCTGGAATTACCAAAACAGAGTATATAACTGGGATATGCCGGGATATTTAGGAAGTATGTATACTTCTGAGTTCCCGAATTCACAAGATAAAGTTCGAATTATAACTTACGATGAAATAAAAAAAGAAGCACCTGCAGACCAGTATACAGATATCATCGGCATAAAGCAGTGGAACATTCCAAGGCAATATTTCGTAAAAAATACACAATCTTTTACAGAACAATTACCCTATTTTCAAATCAAAGTAGGGTATATTCTTGTAATAACTCTCTTTTATAAGTTGGGACTTTCCTCTCCAATGGCAGTCTTGTTTACCAGTCTTATTTCTTATTTTTTTTCAGGGTTACTATTATTTTATATTCTAAAACTCCTATTTCCGAAGAAATATTGGTTTGCAATAGGACTAACGGTTGCAGCCATGCTTTTGCCGCCCATGACGGATATGGCAAGAATTTCGACACCGGATATGTTCATTTTTCAGTTTATCCTGATTTTTATCATCGGTTTGATCAAAAAATGGAACAAATGGGGGATGTTTGTACCTCTGTCTGCCATCACCTTTATACGTCCGGACTATATTACATTTACCCTGACTTATATTATTGCCGTTTTCTTCTTTTACTATTTTAAAGAAAAGAAGATTGATTTTTCCCTTATTGCACAGGGTGCGGTACTTCTGCTGATATATCTGGCAATTATTAAATTTTACCATTATCCCGGTTGGAAAGACGTTTTTTACGATACTTTTATCGACAGAAGACCTTTTATTTCCACCCATCCTATTGAAGTAAGCGTAAGAGACTATCTGAGTGTTATTTATATCAGGATGATCTACTTTAAAAAAGTGACACTGTCTGTAATCATCATGATTGCAATAATATTTTGGTGTTCCAAAGATGCATGGGTAAGAATGATTTCAGTACTTTTCCTGGTGAATGTATACATCAAATTCTTTTTCTTTCCGCATACGGCAGCATTGAGACTCTTCTTTCCGTTTATTTTTCCGCTTTTCATTATGATGCTCTATGCATTGAGTCAAAAATATTATACTATTAAAAATTAAATGATTGTATGGCTTAAGAAATGGATATAATATCTAGACATTTCAAGAATGTAAACGAAGATGTATAACATCAAATCATACAGTTCAGGAAGAATCCCTGGTTTTGTTTTTTTATTCAAAATGCTGTAAATTGCAGTCAGATAAAACGAGTATGGGAAGTCTTTTAGCTTCATTTTTTAAATTCATCATAGGTTTCCCTTTTTTCAGACAAAAGTTTTTTGCCTTTCATAAATATATCTTTAAACCTTATCATCTTTTTAATGGGGTAAAGAAAAGCATTGTTTACCGAGGTAATATTATCCTTAATTTAGATCTTGATGACTGGATTCAGCAACAACTTTATTTTGTTGGAGACTATGAAAAGAACGAAATAGATTATCTATACTCTGTTTTACAGGATGGAGATACTTTCATAGACGTAGGCGGGAATATTGGTTTGTTTTCATTAAATGCATCCAGAATTATTGGAAATAATGGTCATGTGTACGCTTTTGAAGCCTTTAATCCTAATTATAAAAAATTTTCCCAGCATCTTTCTATTAATAATTTTAAAAATGTAACTCTTGAGCACCTGGCTGTTGCGGATAAAAATGATTACATTGAAATTTTATACAACGAAAGTTATGGAAATGTAGGCATGGCTTCATTGTATCTTGAAGATTTCACGGCAAAAGAGAAGGTAAAAAGTGTCATTCTGGATGATTATGTTAGAAATCAAAAGATTACAAAGATTAATCTTATTAAAATAGATATTGAAGGGGGTGAATTTTCAGCACTACAGGGGATGCACGAAATACTTACCCATTACCAACCTAAAATTATCATAGAAATAAACAATATAGCACTGAAAAATTCAAATCATAGCGAAGAAGAACTCATCCATTTACTTGTTGAAAAAGGCTATTCTCAGACCAAAGTATTAAGTAGAAATGAGAATTCTTATAATGCTGTTTTTGAATGTCTTTAATTGGAAAGAATATCTTTACAGGATATAAGTCACATTCTGTCTGAAGAAAAAAGCGTAATTTTATCCTCTAAATTGATTAGATATGAAAATTGAAGAATCAAACGTTGTAGAAACAAACGATTACAGAGTTATTATATATCCGGCATCCAGGCCATTTGAAACTAAAGAAGCAAAAGCTATTACGGAAAAACTATTTGATTTTCTGGCAACTTGGGCTGCGCATGGAAAGCCACTTTCATCATCCTTCAAAATTGAAAAAAATCAATTCATTATTGTATGTGTTGATGAAGAGAAGGAGATGGCTTCAGGGTGCAGTATTGATGCTTTAGGGAAGGTAATGAGAGAGATTGATGAAGAGTATCAGTTGGGATTATTTGACAGAATGAAAGCCAGTTTCGTAGAAAACGGAGAGATGAAAACATTAAAGCTTCTTGATTTCAAGAACAAATTAAGAAACGGTGAATTGTCAAAAGATATTGAGGTTTTTGATTTTTCTAAAAATACTTATTTGGATTTTTTAAGCCATTTCCTTCTTCCATTGGAGAAAAGCTGGGCTTCTTCCATAAAATAATCTCTATTGAAAATCCTGTATATTTCCTCATGGTTTCCCAACAAGTTGGAGCCTACGAATGGCAACTTTGTACAACGTCATGCAGAAGCCGTTGCGTCGTTGCATGAGGTAGAAATACTACATGCTATAGGGGATTTCTCCCAAGATCAGGAATTTATTTTCGATGATCAGAAGATCAACGGAATAAGAACTCTTATTGTATATTATAAAAGCTCAAAAAATCCGTTACTGAATTTTAGAAATAGAATGCAGGCTTACCAAAAGGGTTTCCTTGAGTTACAAAAGCCTGATTTGGTACATGCAAACATATTGCATAATTCCATGCTTTTTGCGGTTTATCTAAAGGAAAAATATAAGATTCCCTTTGTGGTTTCAGAACACTGGTCAGGTTTTCTTCAGATTAATAGATCCAAAATTTCATTTACAAGTATTCTTACAGCACGATATATTGCCCGGAAAGCCTCTTTCTTATTTCCTGTAAGTAAAACTCTGATGGATAATTTAAAAGACCTTAAAATCGGTAAAAACTTTAAGGTCATCGGAAATGTGGTTAACACAGATCTTTTTTTTCCGGAAAATAAACAAAGCAATACATTTACATTTCTTCATATATCGAATCTTATTTCCCTTAAGAACCCAGATGCTATCATAGAAGCTGCAATTAGGCTAAGAAAGGATTTTAAGAACTTTGAACTCCAAATTGGAGGCGACGGGGATGTAGAGCAATTAAATAGACTTATCGAAAAGTATGATGGAAAGAGTTACATCAAAACATTTGGAGAAATTTCATATACAGAGGTTGCTGAAAAAATGAAAAAAAGCAATTGCTTTGTCCTTTTCAGTGACTATGAAAGTTTCTCGTGTGTTTTGTTAGAATCTCTTGCTTCGGGGGTTCCGGTGATTGCTACGCGTGTAGGAGCAATTCCTGAAATTATTGGAGAAAATCAGGGAATTATCATTGAAAAATCTAAAGAAGAACTCTATAGAGCAATGAAGAATATGCTGAATGGAAATTATAAAGCAGATTCTCCGGAAAAACTTCATCAATATGTTGTCGAAAAGTTTTCAGTATCAGCAATAGCAGATAAATTTAATCAGGCATTTAAAAATATAATATAAGACTGTTAAAGTCTAAATGCTCCGTTGATAAGGTTGAAATGAAAAGCATGAAAGATTTTTTTAGAAATTTTTTTAACAATAGTGGACATCATGTTTTCTTTTCATTCCTTATTGCTAAAATCTGCAGTTTTTTAGGATCTTTGCTGATTATCAGATTATTGCCTGAAAATGAATTTGGGGTCTTAAGCATTGTCCTTTCTGTCTTAACTATTTTTGCTCCATTTACAGGATTTGGAAGCAGCCAGAGTTTAATCCGTTTCGGATCTATCTCATCTGATAAAGAGGAAAAATTAAAAATTTCATCTTATTTTTTTTTCAAAGGAATTTTTTTTGAAGTCATTCTGATTCTTCTGTTTCTAAGTGCCTCTGTTTTCTATTTTCATAAGTATGAAGATATCTTCATTATTTTTATGGCCTGTGCGGTAAGGCTTGGAGGGTTTTATTTTCTCAATCATATTCAGGTATTTTACCGAATTACCGGCAGCAATCAGATATTTGCCAGAATCAATAATGTTGTGAATATCGGAGGACTGTTGTTGGTTTTAATTCTTACCTATTTTTTTAAGTTTTACGGATATCTTATTGCCATCAGTATTGCACCGTATTTATCTTTAGTATGGTTAAAGAAGGATATCTATTCGCATCGGGCATTCAAACTTGAAAATTATAAAGAGATGTGGAGATACGGAATCTTTACTGGTCTTACATCCCTTACTTCAGATGCTCTGTTTTCATTGGATATTCTGTTACTTGGATTGATGATGAATGAGAATGCCGTTGCCAATTACAGAACTGCTATTCTGATTCCTTCTAATATCATTTTTTTGGCGACCAGTTTTCTGCAGAGTGACTTTCCGGTTCTCTCAAAGAATTTTAAGAATAAAAAGTTCCTGCAGTCCTATGTTGTGAACTTTAATAAATTTTTCATTCCCATTTGCCTGGGAATTCTGCTTTTCTTTTATCTATTTAAAAAGTACATTATCATTTTCTTTTTTGGAGAAACTTATGCGGAGAATACAACATTATTCATGATTTTATCGGTGGGTTTTACACTAGGAATGCTGACCAGAAATCTTTACGGGAATCTTTTGCCGGCTGTAGGTAAAGTAGAAATCAATACTTGGCTCAGTGCGGGTTCGCTCTTATTTCTGGCTGTATTAGCATATATATTGGTTCCTGTCTATGGTACCATTGGGATGGGAATTGCCATGACGGCAACATTGCTTATTTCAGGTTTGGGTTTTCTGTTTTTTTTCTTTTCCTACTTAAGGAAACTGCCTTAATGATAAAATCTTTTTATCTTTGTTGGAATGAAAAATATCTTTCTTTATATCTTATTATTTAGTTGTGTGGTTATCAGCTGTGGTCAGGATGAAGAATCTCTGCAAAGAATTGACCAGATAATGAATATCTATATGAAATCGGATACCAATCCGGATTTGTTGAATGCTAAAAAAAGTGGTTCTTTTACCAGCTATTCAGTGAATGATCTATTGGGGGATAAAGATAACTCTCCTGTGACGACTATGCCTCTAAGAATGAGACAGGATTCTGTTTTCTATATAGAGTATATTGCAGGAGCCAAAAGAAAGAAATTTGATTCTGCTGGCACAACTTATTATTCGAGGATGGCTGTAACCTTAAATAAGACTGTTAATAATACTCCTCAGCCAGTTACGGATATTCTTGAAATTCATTATCGAAATTCGCCGGAAGTTTTTCAGGTTTCAGAAGTTTTATACAACACAAAATCTGTATTTTCAAAAGATTCGGGTACTCCCAATTCGATAAATAACGTAACTATCATAAAATAGTTTTAAATTTGTAAAATTGTTAGCTTATATTAGGCTAAATTTAATATTTAACATCTAAATAAAATGTTACAAGTCAATTTTTTACGCGACAATAAAGAACGCGTTTTAGAAGGTCTTCAAAAAAGACAATTCAAAAATCTTGAGTTGGTAGACGAAGCTATTGCTACTGACGATGAAAGAAAAAGAATCCAATTTGAATTAGATTCCCAGCTTTCCGAGATCAATAAAATCTCCAAGGAAATTGGACTTTTAATGAAGGAAGGAAAGAAAGAAGAAGCGGAATCGGCAAAATCTAAAACAGCACAGTACAAAGAGTCGAGTTCAGAATTGAAAGTTCAGCTGGAAGTAAAAGAAACAGAATTATTAAATATTTTGTACCAACTTCCCAACATTCCAAATGAATTGGTAAAAAGCGGTGCTTCTGCTGATGATAATGAAAATATTTTCCAGTCTCATACCGTAGAAGGTCTTGGTGAAGGAGCTATTCCTCACTGGGAACTGGCTAAAAAATATAACCTTATTGATTTTGAATTAGGGGTAAAAATAGCTGGAGCAGGATTCCCGGTTTATTTAGGGAAAGGAGCAAGATTACAAAGAGCTTTAGTTCAGTATTTCCTTGATAAAAATGTAGAGAAAGGATATACAGAGGTAAACCCGCCTCACGTAGTGAATGAAGCTTCAGGGTATGGAACAGGACAGTTACCTGATAAAGAAGGTCAGATGTATTATATTAACGAAGATAATTTATATCTGATTCCTACTGCAGAAGTCCCTGTAACAAACCTTTACCGTGATGTATTATTGGATGAGAAAGATCTTCCGATTAAAAATACAGCTTTCTCTCAGTGTTATAGAAGAGAAGCGGGAAGCTATGGAGCTCACGTAAGAGGTTTGAACCGTCTTCACCAATTCGAAAAAGTAGAGATTGTAAGAATCGAAAAACCTGAAAATTCTTATGCTGTATTGGAAGAAATGGTAGAGCATATCAAGGAGATTCTTACTGATCTTGAGCTTCCATTCAGAGTATTAAGACTTTGTGGTGGGGATACAGGTTTTGCTTCTGCAATGACGTATGACTTTGAAGTATGGAGTGCTGCACAGGAAATGTGGTTAGAAGTAAGTTCTGTTTCCAACTTTGAAACATTCCAGGCTAACAGATTAAAGTGCCGTTACAAAGCAGATGGAAAATCTCAATTGGTTCACACCCTGAATGGGTCTGCAATGGCATTGCCAAGAATTATGGCAGCATTGTTAGAGAACAATCAGACAGCAGAAGGAATTAAACTTCCTAAGAAGATTGCTGAATATGCAAGATTTGATACAATCAACTAATTTGATTGATCTCCAAATAAAAACCCACCGGATTCCGGTGGGTTTTGTTATTTTATTCCGTAATGATTATAATCTTTTTATCAGCATTTTTCAATTTTACATCCTTATCATATATGGCTTTCAAATCGTATTCTATTCTTACTGAATAATCATCTACCTGTTTCAGCCAGTCATGCCTGCCGGTGATCGATTTTATTTTACTTTCGAACTTTAAAGTAGTCCCGATATTTTTGAAAAACATTTCCATCATGCCTTCCATTTTTTCTGATTCTTCCTTTGAAGTTTTGGCTCGGATTGCCGCTTCAATAGATCCCAAATTAAAGTTATCTGTATCAATGGTAAGAGTCTTTCCGTCCCAATGATTGTAAATATTCTGATCTATGGCTAATCTTCCCTCTTTGGTCATACTTTTCACAGACTGATAATCCTCTGTTGTAAAACTTTCCATTTTAAGGGAAAAACCTGCCAATTTATTGTTTTCTTTATTTGATTTTATGAATACCTTTTTCATGATTTTTAGGGTATCCGGATCTTTAGTCTTTAACGTGCCTTCCTGCTTTGCAAGATCATACATACTTTTCCAGGTGGTCGGTAGTTTATCTATTTGTTCAAATTCTTGTTGTTTTAACGAATCAGGAGTCATCGCCATCATTTCTGATATAAATTCTCTTGTATCAACATCCGTCACAGAGGTAATTACTTTATCGGTATGGTAGATAATCTCAGAATTGACACTACAGGATTGCAACATAAACAAGCTTATTAAAAATAAGACGATTGCTTTTTTCATGGTATATTATAAATTCTAGTTAATGGCAGTTCACAGCTCCATTAGGATCTTTTGAAATAGTCATGGACTCTGCTTTTGGCGAAACATAAGGAATGCCCAGTTCTAGGCCTCTGAGAATGAAAAGTCCACCCAAAATAATCATAATGACAGGCACCGCCTTTAAAATTTTTGTTCTGAAGGCCTGATTCATGAGGTTTCCAGCTAGAACGATGGCAAACATGAATGGAAGGGTTCCTAAACCAAATAAAGCCATATATAAAGCTCCCTGCCATATTCCTCCGCCTGCAAGGCTTGCAGTGAGAGCCATATAAACCATTCCGCAGGGTAAAAAGCCATTAAGAATTCCAGTTGTAAATCTTGAACGGTAATCAGCTTTTTGCAGGAGACGTCCTAAATTTGACTTTACTGAATATAAAAATTTGGACAAAAAAGGAATCTTTGAAGCAAAATCTTTTCCACCAAATGAAAATACAGCCATAATAATAAGCAGGATGCCGGCAGTGATGGTCAGGTATTTTTGAAAACCAGCCATCTCAAATCCCTGTCCTATAATTCCAAGAAGCGCACCTAATAATGAATAGGTGAAAATCCTTCCAAACTGATAAGTAAGATTTTGAAGATAAAAATTGGCTGCCTGTTTTTTTGTTAATCCCATCGATAAAGCTATAGGCCCACACATTCCGATACAATGAAAACCGGAAGCAAAGCCTAACGCAATAGCCGATATAACAAGTCCTATTTCCATATCACATCATAATCCATTCTATAGTCTGTTTTGTCCTTCGTCCAACTCAGTCTTAAGGTATAATTACCCATTTTCAATACCTGTGCAGGAATAATGAAAGAATGGTTGGCATCAAGTTCTACAGATTTTTTGATATCTAAATTCTGGTCGTCGGTTCTGTTTAAAACAAACTTTACCGTAGTGTTTGAGTTATTATAATCTTTTGGAAAATTGATTTTAATTCCTTGAGTGTCCTGGCTGTATACAGGTTTTTCCTGTAGTTCATCTGCTCTTTTCTTGGAATCAATTACATCCTGGTATTGTAATTCCTCTTCATAATAATTATCGGTTACCATTTCAGAGTTCTTTTGTCCGTTCGGGAAAAGAAACATCATGGATAATATGAAAATAATAAATGCTAATAATGCAATTACAACACCGTGTCCCCAACTAAAGTTCTTCATTTTGTCTAATTAAAATTGTAATTTAAATGGTCCTTCAAAATAAGTTTGATAAGAATCTACCAGTTTACCTTTCATATCGTAAACTCCGATCGTAATGTTCTGTTTAGAAAGCTTCATTTCATCTTCCGGAAAGCTGATATTGATCGTTCCTTTGGTAATTTTATCTCTATCTACCTGAATTTTACTAGATGCACTGTAAGTGATTTCTCCATGTGCAGGATCTATTACCTTGATGGTAACAATTTTCTTTTCATTGGTTTTATTCAGGAAAGTATAATTATAAGTATTGATAATTTTTCCTTCTTTCACAAAGAATGTGCTTCCAGCGGGCTTAATGAATTTAGCTTCCATTTCCCCACGGCTGTATAATAGATACCCTAAGAATCCTACCAGAAGAAATAAGAATATACTGAATCCTTTCATTCTTCCTGTAAATTTAAACTGAGTTTGTTTTTCAATTTCATTTTCAGAAGCATACCTTACCAAGCCTTTTGGAAGACCTACTTTTTCCATGACTTCGTCACAGGCATCAATACATGCCGTACAGTTGATACATTCCAGCTGCTGTCCGTCTCTGATATCAATTCCGGTAGGACATACGACTACACACTGATGACAATCTATACAGTCTCCTTTACCGGCTGCTTTTCTGTCTTCACCCTTTCTCCATTTTGATCTGTTTTCTCCTCTTTTGAAATCGTAGAAAACGTTGATTGTATCTTTATCAATCAATACTCCCTGAAGTCTTCCGTATGGGCATACCAAAGTACATACCTGTTCTCTGAACCACGCAAATACAAAGTAAAATGCAGCAGTAAGCAGAATCATTACAATGAAATTGGTAGGATGCGTAAAGGGTCCTTCAGAAACAATTTTGAATACTTGTTCATATCCCACAATATACATAAACATAAAGTGAGTGATGATGAGTGAAATAATGATATAAACAGACCATTTTAAAGTTCTTTTCCAGATCTTCTCGCTGTCCCATTCCTGTCTGTCCAGCTTCATCTGCTTGTTTCGGTCACCTTCAATCAGATATTCGATTTTACGGAAAATGGATTCCATAAAAATTGTCTGAGGGCAAATCCACCCGCAGAAAATTCTTCCGAATGCAATCGTAAAAACGATAATAAAGATTAAAGATGCGATGGCACCTAAAGTCAGGATAAAAAAGTCTTGAGGATAGAAAGGCTGTCCAAAAATGAAAAACTCTCTGTCTATGACGTTGAACATCAACAATGGGTTACCATTGATTTTGATGAACGGTAATGAAAAATAAATGATTAATAGTAGATAACTTACAATGTTTCTATAGTTGGTGTATTTCCCTTTTGGTTTTCTCGGAAATACCCATCTTCTTTTACCGGATTGCTCCATTGTCCCGATAGAATCTCTGTAAGTCTCAGGGTCCAGAACCTGTCCCTGTCCGCCTCGTACTTCTATTTCTTCTATGTCTGACATATTGTAATGTGTTTAAAAAAGAAAAAACATAATTCGTTACTATTTTTAAGGTAATAACAAATTATGTTTTTTTCATATGTTTCTAATTTTCTAAATTATTCTTTTTCCCAATGTGCTTCAGTTCCCTGAGGAGCAGCTCCTCCTTGAGCCTGAGTCACTGGCGGTAATTCCTGGTTGATGTGATATACATACGCTGCAATCTTTTCAATTTCAGCTCCAGAAACTTCCCCGTTTTTACCAAATGCTCTCATCGCCGGGTTAGTAGGAGAACCATTCCAGTCCATGTGGAATACGTTTTTGAATAACGTCTTCTCAGGCTGGTTGATCCAGAAGTTATCAGTAAGGTTTGGACCAATACCTCCACTACCGTCTTCTTTGTGACAAGATGCACAGTTTGTCTTGAATAATTCTTTACCTTCTGCAATATTATCAGCTGAATATTTAGCTGTTTCTATTGTTACAGGTGGCTGGCTTGCTTCATAAATTGCAATACTTGCCAATTGTTCTTTGTATTCTTTTTCATATTCGCTTAATGGGTGAGCGAAATCTGTAAACGCATACGCTGCAATATATACAATACAAAAAGCAGTCCCAAAGTAGAATAAACCTACCCACCATTTTGGTAATTGGTTATCCAGCTCCATAATTCCATCGAAACCATGGTCAATAAGGATATCTTTTTCTTCCGTATCAGATTGCTTTTTGAAGGCAGCTGCATACATTCTTTTGAAGAAAGGGATTTTCTTTTCAGCTAAATAAGCCGCTTTCTCTTCCGGAGATAATTTTTTGAATTTGTTGTTTTCAATCAAATCTCCAATAGCACTGTGGATAAAGGCAAGGATACCAGCTATCACAACAGTTCCCCAGAAGTAAGGCGAAGCTAGGAACGCGTAGCTCTGCACAAACAAATAATAAAAAACTATTAAAAGTCCGATTATTATCAAGATGTTTACAACAACAGGTGTTCTTTGTTTCATAAAAAATAGTTTAATTTTTTAAATTAAAATCGTCGTCTTCATCCTCTCCAAGGGGAGCTTCTTCTTCCTCTTTGTAATATTTCTTAGGCTTGCTAAAAACATAGATTACCAGAGCTACGAAGAACAGCATAAAGAAAATCAGAGCCAGTGTCTGGTAGAAGCCAGCATTTTCTGTATTGGATAATATATCTTTAAAGTTCTGAGGAATCATACTAACCTTTAATGTTTTTAGTTATTACTTGCTGTTTTAATTTCAGTTGTTTTAATATCTGTTCCTAATCTCTGAAGGTAAGAAATAAGAGCAATAATTTCTTTTTTCTCTAATTCTCCCTGAGGTCTCTTAGCATAAGCCTCTTTCAAGTCATTTGCTTCAGAGAAGATATCTTTTACAATTTTTGCCGATTGGTTGTCTGCCCACTTATCTGCAGAGTCAATTTGAGCTTTTGTATAAGGTACATCAAATGTATTCTTCATCAGCTTCAATTTATCTACCATTTTAGATCTGTCTAAGTTAGTAGCAATTAACCAAGGGTAACGAGGCATGATAGAACCTGCAGAGGTTGATCTTGGGTTATACATGTGCTTGTAGTGCCAAGAACTTGGGTTTTTACCTCCTTCTCTATGTAAATCCGGTCCTGTTCTCTTAGATCCCCAAAGGAATGGTCTGTCATATACAAATTCCCCAGCTTTAGAGTACTGTCCGTTTTTACCGTTAAATCTTGTAATCTCATCCCTGAACGGTCTGATCATCTGAGAGTGACAAGCATTACATCCTTCACGGATATAAATATCTCTACCTTCAAGTTCAAGCGGAGAATAAGGCTTCACTGCTGAAATAGTAGGTACGCTTTTCTTAAGGGATAGGGTAGGGATGATTTCAACCATACTTCCTATTGAAATTGTAAACAATGATAATACTGTTAACAATAATGGCATTCTTTCCAACCAAAGGTGGAATCCTTCTCCTTCTTTACGTTTGTTCCCGATGTTTGCTAATGCAGGTGCTTCAGCAGGAACTTCTTTCTGGAATGATCCTTTTCTTACCGTAGCAATTACGTTAACGATCATTAAGATTGCTCCGGAAATATAGAAGATACCTCCTAAGAATCTCATTTTGAAGTAAGGAATGATCGCTGTAACAGTATCCAACCAGTTTTTCCATAATAATGTTCCGTCCGGGTTGAATTGTTTCCACATTAATCCTTGTGTGAATCCGGAAATATACATTGGTACTGCATAGAAAATAATTCCTAAAGTCCCTAACCAGAAATGCCAGTTAGCTAATTTTACAGACCAAATTTTTGTTCTCCACATAATAGGTACCAGGTAATAGATAACCCCGAATGCCATGAAACCATTCCATCCAAGAGCTCCTAAGTGTACGTGACCAATAACCCAGTCAGTAAAGTGACCAATTTTGTTGATGTTTTTCGTTGCCAATAGTGGTCCTTCAAACGTTGCCATACCATAACAAGTAACAGCTACTACGAAGAACTTAAGGATAGGATTTTCTCTTACTTTATCCCAAGCTCCTCTTAAGGTAAGAAGACCATTTAACATTCCTCCCCAAGACGGTGCGATAAGCATGATAGAGAAACCTGTTCCTACTGCCTGTGCCCATGCTGGAAGAGCGGTATACTGAAGGTGGTGAGGACCAGCCCAGATATATACGAAGATTAGTGACCAAAAGTGAATAATAGACAGCTTATATGAGAATACAGGTCTGTCTGCCGCTTTTGGTAAGAAGTAATACATTAAACCTAGAACCGGAGTTGTCAATACGAATGCTACCGCATTGTGACCATACCACCATTGTACGATGGCATCTTTTGCTCCTGCGTATGCAGAATAAGACTTCCAGCCAGAGAAAGATAATGGAACTTCAAGATTGTTGAAGATGTGAAGCATTGCTACTGCTACCCAAGTTCCAAGATAGAACCAAATAGCAACATAAAGGTGTCTTACTCTTCTCTTTGAAATAGTGAGAATCATATTAGCCCCGAAAATGATCCATGAGAATGCAATCAGGATATCGATCGGCCACTCATGTTCAGCATATTCTTTAGAAGTGTTAATACCCATAAAGAAGGTAATGAACGTAGCAACGATCATAAACTGCCATGTCCAGAAATGAATCCAAGATAATGTATCACTGTACATTCTTGTTTTCAATAATCTTTGCGTAGAGTAGTATACCCCTACATAAACAATATTACACACGAACGCAAAGATCACGGTATTGGTGTGCAACATTCTGATTCTACCAAAACCAAACGCTCCATGAGTGTTTATTAACCCTTGAATATTACCCGATGCCAAACTTTTAATGGTTGTATCATCTGTACCGAATAAGAATTCAGGTAATTCAGGGTAGAAAAGCATTAATGCCGCCGTAAGCCCGAACGTAAATCCTATGAAACCAAAGATAATGGTCGCATAGAGGAACGCACGGACAATACTATTGTCATAACTAAACTTTTGTGTTTCCATATCAACTATTCACTATTTTTCTCAATTTTTATTATTTTCTCCTATTTCTTTCTCGTCTTTATTTTTGTCGCCAGTTTCATCTTTTTCCTTGACTTCATCATCGAAAAGGATTCTGACAGCAGGAGATTCGTCGTCTTCAAACTGCCCTTTTCTGGCATACACTATAAATACGACCAGGAAGATCGCAGCTAAAGAAACACTGCAGACGATCATTAAATATAGAATATCCATTGGACAACAAAATTAACCTATTTTCGGGGTTCAAATTTAGTGAAAAATAATGACATTCATCACGAAATGCCGATTTCAGCTAATTTAAAATCAGTCTAAATAAGAGGGTTTAAGCCTGTTTTTTGAAGTATTTGCGACCCAGTATCCATGTTGAAACTGTCGTAAATGTGACTACCGTGATGGAGCTTGCTGGCATGATGAGAGCAGCGAACAGCGGATGCATGTGCCCTGTAACTGCGTAACTTAACCCAACGATATTGTAAAGAAAACTAATTATAAATGTCATTTTCACAATGGTGATGGAGCCTTTGCAGACATTCAGATAGTTGTCTAAAGTCACTACTTTTTCACCATTCATGATAACGTCAGAAGAAGGGGTAAAGCTGTTGGTGTCATCGGCAATAGCAATACCTACATTGCTCTGCTTTAGGGCTCCTGCATCGTTCAGTCCATCTCCAAGCATGGCAACTTTCATGTTTTGATCCTGGAGATTTTTGATATAATTCAATTTGTCTTCTGGACTTTGATTGAAAGCCATTCCTTTGTAGTTTGGAATGAGCTCTTTAAGCTGATTTTCCTCTGAGGAATTATCTCCACTCAGAATAAATATTTTGTAGTGGGTGAGTTTCTTGAATAGATCTTTAAGTTTAGGTCTGTATTCATTCTTAAAGATAAACTTGCCTAAGAATTCATTGTTTTTGCTGATATAAACAGCGGTTTCTAGGTTTTTAGGTTCTTGATTGTTATAACGGGCAGAACCAATTTTATAAAGATTTCCTCTTACGTTTGCCAAGTATCCTTTTCCTGAGATTTCTTGGAAGTCTTCCACTGGGAAATAATCGTCATTCACTTCAATGAATTCATAAAGTGATTTAGAAAGAGGGTGATTGGAGTTCTTTAATAATGTTTTGATATTCAGTTGATCAAATTCGCTGATTTCAGAACCTTCAAACTTAATGTTTGATCTTTTCCTGTGAGTGATGGTTCCGGTTTTATCAAAAACAATAGTATCTAATTTGGCAATTTTTTCAATCGTTAGGGTGTCTTTTACATAAAATTTATTTCGACCTAAAATTCTCATAATGTGTCCGAAAGTGAAGGGTGCGGATAGGGCAAGCGCACAAGGACAGGCAATGATGAGAATTGCTGAAACAACCTGGAACATTTTCTCTAAATCGATGAATGCCCAGTAAATTCCGGAAATAAGAGCAATTCCTAAGATGATAAATGTAAAGTATTTACTGATATTGTTGGTTAGAGTATCAAGACCTGTTTCGTGTTTCTTGAAGGCCTCTTTATTCCAGAGCTGAGTAAGATAACTCTGGTCAACATCCTTAATTACCTCCAGTTCCAGAGATGATCCTATCTGTTTTCCACCGGCAAAAATTTTGTCTCCCGGTTGTTTGCTGATACTTTCACTTTCTCCTGTGATAAAACTGTTGTCAATGTTTCCTTCTCCGTTGATAAGAATTGCGTCTACCGGGATGATTTCCTGGTTTCTAACTAATATTCTGTCTCCAACTTTTATTTCGGAAAGAAGAATATTTTCTTGCTTTCCTTCAAAGTCTACCTTGGTTACAGCAATAGGGTAGAATGATTTGTAATCCCTGTCGTAAGAAAGAGCGCTATAGGTTCTTTTCTGGAACAGTTTACCCATCAGCATAAAGAACAAAAGTCCGCAAAGGGTGTCAAAATAACCAGGTCCGTAATCTGTTGCTACTTCATAAATACTTCTTCCAAAAAGAACGAATATTCCTAATACAATAGGGACGTCAATGTTGACAATTTTATTTTTTAATCCGTACCATGCAGATTTATAGTAATCTGAAGCAGAATAAAATACAACAGGACAGGCTAATAAGAACATCAAAACCCTGAAAAGCCCCTTGTAATGCTCCATCCAATAATCTTCTCCACCTACATATTCAGGGAATGCTAAAAACATCCCGTTTCCGAAAGCAAAACCTGCAATCGCAAACTTTACAAGAAGTGATTTATCAAGATGGTCAACATTTTTTTCAGCAGTTTCAAGGCTAATAACAGGTTTGTATCCTAAATTCGTTAAAAAATTAGCGAGTTCGCTTAATTTTAGATCGTTATGATTGAATGAGATCTGCAGGGTCTTTCTTGTGAAGTTAACCTGAGAATATTTAATGTAAGGATTCAGCGTATGAAGGCTTTCCAATAGCCAGATACAAGAAGAACAGTGAATTACAGGGATCTTGAATGTGACAAGACTGGTATTTCCTTCAGAGAAGTCGGTAACTTTTTCAAAAATTTCCGGAGTATCCAAATAATCGAACTGGGTAGAATTTTCATCGTTTGGACGAATTCCTGCCCCTTTATTAAGTTCATAGAAATTACTTAAATTATTTATATTCAGAATTTCATAAACAGACTTACAGCCATTGCAACAGAAAGTCTTTTCGTCAAACAAAATTCTCTCTTTTTCTATACCTTGACCACAATGAAAACAGTTCTCGCTCACCTCCCTAAAATATTGAACTACAAAATTATAACAATTTTTTTTGTTTATCGAGTTAAAAAGTTCTATTTTTGTGATAAATATCATATAAAATGCCGCAGGAACAACAGATAGCCATTGAAGAGAGGTTCGCCAGAGTTTTTAATGATAAATCTTTTAAGGAAAGACTTTCTAGCGCAGATTTTGAAAAATATATTAACGGTAAAAAAAGATTGAGTTTTCAGAAACACGATACTATTTTTGAAGACGGAGAGACTCCAAAAGGGGTTTTCGTGCTTGAAAAAGGGGCCGCTAAACTTTCAAAATCAGGTGCATTTGGAAAAGATCAGATTTTAAGATTTATCAAAGAAGGGGATATTATCGGCTATCGTTCTTTGCTTTGCGGGGAAAACTTCCAAGCCAAAGCAGAAGCCATGACAGACATTGAGTGTGTCTTCTTACCAGCAGATATCTTTATGTATCTTCTGGAGGTGGATCCGCAACTGTCTTTCGTAATGCTTCAGAAAATTTCTTACGAATTAGGAGAATCTTCCAATACTATTACGTTCCTTGCCCAGAAAACGGTAAGAGAAAGGCTGGCTGAAATATTGCTGCTTCTGGAACAGAAATTAGGCGTAGATCCGGAAGGATTTATCAAAATCTCGTTAACAAGAGAAGAAATTGCCAATATTATCGGTACAGCTACAGAAAGTGCCATCCGTCTGATCTCAGAATTCAAACAGGATAGCCTGATCGAAGTTGACGGACGAAATATCAAGATTCTAAATCACGATAAACTCATGAAACTCGGTCACGTAGTTTTATAAAAATCATAAAAACTTAAGTCGGCTGAATGGCCGACTTTTTAACTTTTAAAAAATAGATAAATTATGTCTGTTCACTCTGAAATTAAAAAAGTTACGACTGAAACCTTGCGCAAAATGAAATTCGACAAGGAAAAAATAACAATGCTTACTGCTTATGATTTTACCACGGCAAAGATGGTAGATGCAGGTGGAGTAGATGCTATTTTGATTGGAGACTCTGCAGCGAATGTAATGGCAGGTTTTGAAACTACATTACCTATTACATTAGACCAAATGATCTACCATGCTCAAAGTGTGGTAAGAGGAACCGACAGAGCTCTAGTGGTAGCAGATTTACCATTCGGAACGTATCAGAGTAATCCTGAAAAAGCATTAGAGTCTGCGGTAAGAATGATGAAAGAGGGAGGTGCTCATGCGGTGAAAATTGAAGGTGGAAAAGAAATTTCAAAATCTATTAAGAAAATAATCAATGCAGGAATTCCTGTAATGGGACACTTAGGATTAACTCCACAGTCTATTTATAAATTCGGAACGTATAAAGTAAGAGCAAAAGAAGAGGCAGAAGCTGAAAAGCTGATTGCTGATGCTCAGCTTTTAGAAGAACTGGGATGCTTTTCTGTTGTATTGGAAAAAATTCCTGCGGAATTAGCTAAAAAAGTGACTGAGAGTATTTCTATTCCTACAATAGGAATTGGTGCCGGAGCAGACTGTGATGGTCAGGTTTTAGTGTATCATGATATGGTGGGAATGAACAAAGGTTTCAGCCCAAAGTTTTTGAGAAGATACCTAGACCTTTACACAGAAATTACAGGAGCGGTTTCTCAATATGTAAAAGATGTGAAGAGCGTAGAGTTCCCTAACCAAAACGAAAGTTATTAAAATTAATTCATGCAAAATCAACAACAATCTGCCCAGGGAATATTATCTATTGCAGCATTAATCTGTCTTGCTATAGGCTGGTTCAATTTATTTTCACCTGAAATCAATCACTTGCTTTCCAGAAAAGTATTCTATGTTCTGATAGGTGCAAGTTTCTTTATTCAGGCACCTATGCTGACCAATAAAAACTTTATGTATGCGATGTATGCCGCAGCAGGAGTATGCGTAATTGGAGCTTTGTTGCCGGATAGTTCAATGATTGCAGGACTTAAAACAATTGGTCTTTTGGCAGGGATTATTCTTTCAATGTCAAATAGAAACCGTAACAGATAGATTGAATGAAGGAGCAGATTGTATATGAAGATAACCATCTTCTTGTAGTGAACAAAAAAGTCGGACAGCTTGTACAAGGCGATAAGACCGGTGATGAATCACTATTAGAATCTATTAAGAATTTTATAAAGATAAGAGATGCTAAGCCGGGAAATGTTTTTCTCGGCTTGGTTCATCGTATAGACCGCCCTACTTCAGGCTTGGTCATTTATGCTAAAACTTCAAAAGCACTTTCCCGTCTTACCCAGATGGTGAAGAATCGTGAAGTTAAAAAGACGTATTGGGCAGTAGTGGGAAAAGAGATGATTCCACAAAGCCAAAGATTGGTTCATTATTTAAAGAAGAATGAAAAAAATAACAAGGCGATTGTTTTTCCAAAAGCTACTGAAGGAGCTAAGGAAGCAATCCTGACCTATAATGTTATCAAGACTTTAGATAATTATCTTCTTCTTGAAATAGATCTTGAAACAGGAAGACATCACCAGATCAGAGCTCAGTTATCTAAAACAGGGGTTCCGATCAAAGGAGATTTAAAATATGGATCTCCACGTTCGAATCCGGATGGAGGAATTAATCTTCATGCAAGGAAACTGGAATTTATTCATCCTGTTACTAAAGAAAACATAGAAATCATAGCTCCTGTTCCGCAGAATGATGCGGTTTGGAGAGCTTGCGAAGAATAACCATATCATAAACTATAACATGAAATTCAAATCACTTTTATTAGCCACATTGCTGGTTATGGCATCTTGTTCAGACAATGATGAAATGCCTATTGATAATTCACAACAGACGGTTACTGAAAATACAAGCAAAATCTCGTGGAATTATCCTGTTTTATCACCTGTATTTAATGAATTGGAACAAAATTATATTTTCGAATATGATTCTCAGGGAAGAGTTAGTAAAAAAGTAGGAGGAAAGTTGGAACTTTCTGGAAGTACGGGGTTTTCTTACGCTTATTCAAAATCAGTGTATACAATGATAACGTATACAGGAAATACAGCAATTATGAAAAACTATAGCTCTGACCCTAGTTTCAATGTTCAATTGAAGGAAAGAAGGTTTGAATTTGATAATCAAGGTAGAGTTATTAAATTAGTTATTCCAGAGGTTAATAATTCATATATGGATAAGTATTTGACCTATACTTATGACGCTTCAGGAAAGTTAATGGAGATTTTAACTCAATATCCTAACGTTCCATACGATCCAACTGACCCACAAGATTATATTTTGACGTATGTAGAAAAGTTTATTTATAATAATTCAGGAAATTTAGAAAAGGCAACTAAAACTGAAAAGCATAATAATGTTGATGCATACATTACGAACGAAATTACATTTGATAATTTTGATTCTGCACAAAATCCATTTAAGAATTTGGGAATTTTTGAAGATTATTTCTACTTTTCATTATCAAAAAATAATCCTCAGAGAAGAATTTCAAAAGAATATCAACCTTATAGCTCCGAATTTTTTCTGAATCAATCAAATTGGACTAATCAATATAATACCAATGGCAGCTTAAAGCTTTTCTATTAATGCATTTTGAATAAATATTAATAAGATCCATCTCCAAAGTTGAGATGGATTTTTTGTTTCCGGAAAATTTGATTTTGCCCATTCTGAAAAAATAGCTAACTTCGTCCCACACTTTAGGGGTGTCTGTTTTTACAGACTGAGACTTTACCCTTTGAACCTGATCTGGATTATACCAGCGTAGGGAAAAGTAGATGACTTTTGCTGTACATTCTATTGTACAATAATAGCCATTCCTAAAGTATATTTAAATCATTAGGAATGGAACTTATAATCAACCACACCCGAAAAACATTTGATGTACTTCCTGAGAACCTGGAAGCATTATTGGCTATGGAATTACCTGGAAAAAAGAAAGGTATTGCCGTAGCACTCAACAATCGTATTGTTCCGCTGTCAGCCTGGGCGGAAACTCCTCTTAACAATCAAGATTCAATTTTAATCATTACTGCCACTCAGGGCGGATAATTCTCATACTTAATACCCATATTTATGGCTCATTCAATTACATGTTCGCCATTTCCGAACTCAAAGAAAATTTATGTTGAAGGAAAAATTCATCCTATCAATGTAGCAATGCGTGAAATACAACTTAGCCCTACTAAGCTGACTAATGGAAATTTTGAAGAAAATGCTCCGGTAACAATCTATGATACATCAGGACCTTATACCGATGAAAATGCAATCATTGATATTCAGAAAGGACTTCCAAGAATAAGAGAACAATGGATTCTGGACAGAGAAGATGTTACGATTCTGGAAGGAATTACATCTGAATATGGGAAAGCCCGACTGGCAGATCCAAAGCTTGATGAATTGCGTTTTTCTTACGATCATAAACCTAAAGTTGCTCAGGATGGTAAGGAACTGACTCAACTTTATTATGCAAAACAGGGAATCATTACTCCTGAAATGGAATATATTGCGATCAGAGAAAACCAAAGAATAGAACAGCTTGCGACGGTTCCAAAAGAAATGGCTTGTCAACATATCGGAAACAGCTTTGGAGCGAATACTCCCAAAAGCAAAATTACTCCAGAGTTTGTAAGGGATGAAATTGCTGCAGGAAGAGCTATTATCCCGAATAATATCAATCATCCGGAAAGTGAACCGATGATTATAGGACGAAATTTTCTGGTAAAAATCAATGCAAATATCGGAAACAGTGCGGTTTCATCAAGTATTGATGAAGAAGTGGAAAAAGCAGTGTGGGCTTGCCGATGGGGTGCAGATACCATTATGGATCTTTCTACAGGAAAGAATATTCATGAAACCAGAGAATGGATTATCAGAAATAGTCCGGTTCCAATTGGTACTGTTCCGATTTATCAGGCGCTTGAAAAGGTAAAAGGAGTACCTGAAGATTTAACCTGGGAAGTTTTTAAAGATACCTTGATAGAACAGGCAGAACAGGGTGTTTCTTATTTTACCATCCATGCCGGAGTTTTATTAAGATATATTCACCTGACAGCAAACAGAGTAACGGGAATCGTTTCCAGAGGGGGTTCTATTATGGCAAAATGGTGCTTGTATCATCATAAGGAAAACTTTTTATACACTCATTTTGAGGAGATTTGCGAGATCATGAAGAAGTATGATGTGGCTTTTTCATTAGGAGACGGTTTACGTCCTGGATCTATTGCTGATGCCAATGATGCGGCTCAGTTTGCAGAGCTGGAGACATTAGGAGAACTAACAAAAATTGCCTGGAAGCACAACGTACAGGTGATGATTGAAGGCCCTGGACACGTTCCGATGCACATGATCAAAGAAAACATGGAGAAACAATTGGAAGTATGTGATGAAGCACCTTTCTATACTTTAGGTCCCCTAACTACAGATATTGCACCAGGCTATGATCATATCACTTCAGGAATTGGAGCAGCAATGATCGGATGGTTTGGATGTGCAATGCTTTGCTATGTAACCCCGAAAGAACATTTAGGTCTTCCGAATAAAGACGATGTAAAAGTAGGGGTAATTACTTACAAATTAGCAGCCCATGCTGCGGATTTGGCAAAAGGACATCCGGGATCGCAATACAGAGACAACGCATTAAGTAAAGCGAGATTCGAATTCAGATGGGAAGATCAGTTCAATCTTTCGTTAGATCCGGATACCGCCAGAGCTTATCATGACGAAACACTTCCTGCTGATGGAGCTAAAATTGCCCATTTCTGTTCGATGTGCGGGCCAAAATTCTGCTCTATGAAAATCACACAGGAAATTCGTGAGTCTGCAGAGAAAGGAATGTTTGACAAGTCACAAGAGTTTATTGAAAAAGGAAAGGAAATTTATATATGATTCTCGTCATCACTCCTGAAACCATAGTTCCGAATGAATCAGGGATTATCAATCAAATGTTTCATGATGGGCTTGATTTGCTTCATATCAGGAAACCTTGGACCAACCCACAAGAAATGACTGAATTTATTGATAGTATTGATCCTTCATTTTATGCTCAATTGGTACTGCATAATCATTATGAGCTTGGAAAAAACTATGGAATTTCAAGATTACACTTTAGAGAAGAAGACCGAAAAGTAAGAAGATACAAACCTTTTATGAATGGTAATACGATTTCAACTTCTGTTCATGAGATCACTACTTATAATGCTCTGGAAAAAGAATGGGAATATGCTTTCATAAGTCCATTCTTTCCAAGTATTTCCAAAAAAGGATATGGAATTGATTCAACAGTTATTGAAAGTTTAAAACAAAGAAATAATCCGGATGTAAAACTGATTGCTTTGGGAGGAATTGATTCTCATCGTATTAAGGAAGTCTTCGATCTTGGAGTGAATGGTGTGGCTTTATTAGGCGCAATTTGGGAGAGTGATGAACCTATACATGTTTTTAGAAAATGCAGGGACAAGGTCCTTTTGTAATTATCTACTATCAAAGCCCGCTTCAATATGAGGCCTATCCTCAGCCATTGCAGGAGAGTTTACAAAAGATGAAATTCTGGAAACAGCCTGTAAAAAAAGAGAATTATATACCGAACAATTTTTAAAAAGCAATCCCTCTTTATTGGGAAGACATTCATAGTCAATATGGAAAAATTACAATACATATCACAAGGAAATACAAGGAAAGAGCAGGAACAGAATATCCGTAAAGCTTTAGATAATGGGATAAAATGGGTGCAAGTCCGTTGGAAAAATGCGCCTGAAAATGAATTAATAAACCTTTGTGAAGCTTCAAAGCTGCTTTGTTCAGAGTATCAGTCTATTTGTATTATTAATGATAACGTTCAACTGGCAAAGACAATAGATGTGGATGGAGTTCATCTAGGGTTAAGCGATGGTTCTACTGATGAAGCCAGGCTCATTTTAGGTGAACATAAAATCATTGGTGGAACCGCGAATACCATTTCAGATGTCCTTCAAAGAATAAATGAATCATGTGATTATATTGGTTTGGGGCCATTAAGATTCACTTCTACAAAAGAAAAGCTCAGCCCTATTCTTGGGTTTGAAGGCTATCAGGAAATTATAGACCAGCTTCAGGAAAAATCAATGGAGATTCCTAAAATATTTGCCATTGGAGGAGTAAATCTTGAAGATATCCAGCTTTTACAGCAGATCGGGATATACGGAGTAGCGGTTTCAGGTCAGATTACCAACCAGCCGTCCATCATTAATGAATTTAAAAAAGCAATGATATATGCATAATCAAAAATTAATAATAGCAGACAGAACCTTTGAATCGAGATTATTTTTAGGAACAGGAAAATTCGGAAGTCTTGAAGATATGGCAGCCTCTGTGGTGGCATCAGAATCCAATATGGTTACGATGGCTTTAAAGAGAATTGATGCCCAATCACAAGAAGATGATCTTCTTGGCTCATTAAAAGGCACAAATGTTCATCTTTTGCCCAATACTTCAGGAGCTAGAACAGCAAAAGAAGCAGTTTTAGCAGCACAATTAGCCAGAGAAGCTTTAGAAACGAACTGGGTAAAGCTGGAAATTCATCCGGATCCGAAATATTTATTGCCAGATCCTATTGAAACACTATATGCCACCGAAGAATTGGCGAAATTAGGTTTTGTAGTAATGCCTTATATTCATGCAGATCCTGTTTTATGCAAACGTCTTGAAGATGCAGGAACAGCAGTGGTAATGCCTTTAGGAGCACCTATTGGAACCAACAAAGGACTTAGAACCCTGGACTTTCTGGAAATTATCATCAGTCAAAGCAAGGTTCCTGTGGTGGTAGATGCGGGAATAGGAGCACCTTCTGATGCAGCAAAAGCTATGGAAATGGGAGCCGATGCCGTTTTGGTTAATACCGCCATTGCAGTAGCACGAAATCCGGTGAACATGGCTGTGGCTTTTAAAGAAGGGGTGATTGCCGGAAGAAGAGCCTTTGAATCAGGATTGGGAGCAATAGCAAATCATGCTGAAGCATCAAGCCCATTAACTTCGTTTTTATTTGAATAAAAATCAGAATAATGAATAGTTTTAAGGAGGTTTTCGAGAAGTACCAATGGGATGAGATAAAAGCCAGACTTGAAAAAGTAACAATCTTCGAGGTTCGAAACAGTCTCCAGAAAAGACATAAAACATTGGATGACTTTCTGAATCTGCTTTCACCGGCAGCTTCACAAGAGTTGGAACTTATGGCTACTATGACAAGAGCTCTTACTCAGAAACGTTTTGGAAAGACAATTCAGTTGTATGCTCCATTGTATCTTAGCAATGAGTGTCAGAATATCTGTACGTATTGCGGATTCAGTCTGGATAACAATCTCAAGAGAAAAACACTTTCTAATACAGAGCTGATGATAGAATCTTCTGTTTTAAAGTCGATGAGAGTGAACCATGTTCTTTTGGTGAGTGGGGAAGCCAATAAAATAGTAGGTATTCCTTATTTCCAGAATGCCGTTCGTCTACTGAAGCCCCATTTTTCCAATATTTCTATTGAAGTACAGCCTTTGGAGGAGGCAGAATACAAACTTCTTCATGAGGAGGGTGTGCATTCGGTGTTGGTCTATCAGGAAACCTATCACCAAGAAGTCTATAAAGAATATCACCCGAAAGGTAAAAAATCCAATTTTCATTTTCGTTTAGATACTCCCGATAGAATTGGCCGAGCCGGAATTCATAAAATGGGTCTAGGGGTTTTACTTGGGCTGGAAGATTGGCGTGTAGACAGTTTCTTTAATGCTCTTCACATCGATTACCTGCAGAAACAGTACTGGAAAAGCAAGTTTTCAGTATCATTTCCGAGATTAAGGCCGGCAGAAGGAATTATTGAACCTAATTTTGTTATGGAAGATAAGGATTTGCTACAACTGATCTGTGCCTACAGAATCTGGAATGAAGATCTTGAAATATCAATCTCCACCAGGGAGAATGAAACCTTTAGAAACCATATTGTAACATTAGGAGCTACCACGATGAGTGCGGGTTCAAAAACCAATCCGGGCGGATATGCTGTAGATAAAGAATCATTGGAACAGTTTGAAACCAGTGATGAAAGAAGCATGGAGGAAATAAAGAATATGATTAAAAAAGCAGGGTATGATCCTGTGATGAAGGATTGGGATTCCGTTTACAGTGGAGTTTAAATTTCAATGATGATTGTTTAATATGCAAAGCGAAGATATTTTTAAAAGATACAGTCGCCAAATCTTTATTGATGAAATAGGATTGGAAGGACAAAAGAAAATAATGGCATCAAAAGTACTTGTTATAGGTGCCGGCGGGTTGGGGAGCCCAGTGATCCAATATCTGTCAGCAGCAGGAGTAGGAACCATTGGAATAGCAGATTTTGACCAGGTGGAGCTTCATAATCTGAATCGCCAGATCATTCATAATGAAAATGAAATAGGAATATTGAAAATCAAAAGTGCTGAGAAATTTGTGAATACCCTTAATCATCAGGTAAAAGTAATAGGAATTGAGCAAAAGATTGACGCAGTCAATGCTTCACAAATTCTTTCCCAATACGATATTATTGTAGATGGATCAGACAATTTCTCAACAAGATATCTGGTAAATGATACCTGTGTAGCATTGGAGAAAACATTGGTGTACGGAAGTATCTTAGGATTTTCCGGACAGCTGGCCATATTCAACCATAAAGGAAGTAAGAACTTAAGGGATCTGTTTCCTGAACCACCTGTTGATGAGGAAATGCCGGATTGTGATAGTTTGGGAGTTTTAGGTGCTTTACCGGGAATTATAGGCAGTATGATGGCACTTCAAGCTTTGAAAATAATTACCAACCTTCCTGTCAATCTTAATCAATTAACATTGATTGATACGCTGAACTGGAGATTTCAAACGTTAGATTTTTAGATAATGCTCTGAGGATGTTTTTATTTCTCGCGGATCACACAGATTTCACAGATTCTGGCGGGTGATGTTTGGTAAAAAAATCTGCATTATCAGCTAAATCTACGTGATATATAACTTATTATAAAATCAATAGAAATAAAAAATGAGGCAGTAATCGTATCACTGCCTCATTTTTGGTTATTAATTATTTAATCTATTGCTGTGGTTGCTGTATAACTCCGCCGTTATCCTCTTTTTTCGTCTGGTTCAGGATATTCGGATCCTCTTTTGCCAGTTTATTTTTTGTCGGGATTTTATAATTAATGGAAAGTCCAAAGTTTCTGGTGTCATATTTACTGCTGATCATTACCGGGTTTCCTGACGGTGGATTAGAACGTACCTGCATCATCTGTCCGTTGAAAATATCATTGGCAAAAACAGACAGTGTCAGACGATTATTCATAAATTTCTTCGTCAGGGTAATATCCAGTGAGTTGTTGAATGGTTTCTCAGCGGTAAAGTAGAAATATCCTGCCTTTGGAGTCAGATAGCTGTAATTAGCCGTCAGCTTGATATCTTTAGGTAAAATGATCTGGGTCATAATATTGAAGATCCAGAACCCTTTATTATTCAGATTGTCAATGTCATGTTTCTGATATCCGGCATATAAGTACATGAAATTAATTTTATCGGGATTAAAATTAAACTTCATGACATCCTTTAAAGGTTTGGTGAAAAGCATAAAAGGAACCGGTAATCCAATATTAAAGTTGTGAATTTTCATATTCGAAATATTCACCTGCTCATTGAAAAGTTTTCTTCCGTCTTTTCTGATGATCTGAGCTACCTGATTGCTTGCAGAGCTTACACTATACCCGATAAAAGCATAATCAAAAGCTGATATTTTTATCTCATAATTATCAAAGATAGTAGGCTGTAGATTCGGGTTACCATTTACTTCCGTACTGGGTCCGGAGAATGTTACGTTATTCGGGTTCAGGGCAGAAATGCTCGGTAAACTTATTTTCCGGTTGTAGTTTGCAGCAATATAAACCTGATTCATCATGCTATATTGTACACTGGCATTCGGGAAAAACTTAAACTTATTGAAAGGGATCAGATCAGCTTCCTTCAACTTTTTGTCTTTATCAAAATACCTTGTAACTCCTGAAATATCATAATTTTCAGCACGGGTACCCAATGTGAAATCAAATTTTTTCAGTTTTGCCTGAAATTCAAGATAAGTAGAAGCCGTTTGTCTCTGGTATTCAAGATTGGTTAAACCAAAACTTTTTGTATCGTAATTCTGTTTTTCATACAATCCTCCAAAGCTTACTTTTCCGCCATCAAGAAGCTTGATAGGCTGTGCATAATCTACTTTGAAATTGGCGATATTCATTACAGATTTATTGTTCAGAATATCTTTTAAACCATTAGTCGGGCTATCAAGAGGTACATTGGGGTAGTCTACAAATGTACCATCCTGGAAGTAATTATCCTGAGAGAATTTATTATCTGATCTGGTGTAACCAAATTGGAAATCAAGTTTTTGAGATTTGTCAGCAAAGCGTTTCTGGTAGGTTACTACTGCTTCCTGTCTTAAAGTATTGGTATGGGCAACATCCGAAGAATTATAAAAAGCTTCTCTTAAATCATTCAGATCCCTCTTGAAAGGTAAATCTCCATGCCCGTCACTTAAGGTGTAGTTGTCATTATTATTGTGATAAATATCGTAGTTTAATAATAATCTGTCCTGTCCCAGATCAAAACTTAATCCTGACTTCGCAAAATAACCACGTGCGTATCTGTCGGTATGACTTGTTAAAAGTTCATCCTGCTGGCCATTCAGCATACTTTCACGGTAATTTTGTCCTACATTCAGCTGCCATCCGAAATATTTATTTCTTGCATTTAAATTAACAGAATTGGTCGTTCTGCTTCTGTATTGATCATAATTAGTGAAAGAATAATTCCCTGAATAAGTAGCCGTTAAATATTTATTGGCGTTTTTATTAGTGATGATATTCATTATGGCGCCTCCTGAAGTGGCAGGATACTCAGCGCCCGGTTGGGTAATTACTTCAATTCTTTCTACAGAGTTGGCCGGCATTCCTTCAAGGAAAGCAGTAAGATCATTAGATGTAATGTTCAAAGGTCTTCCGTTGAGGTATACTTCCAGCATTTTTCCCTGATACATCATCCCTGCGATGTCTGTGGCTACAAGCCCCGGAAGTTTTTTAATTCCTTCCAGCACGTTTCCGTTATTTAGCTGGGGTTGTTCAGAAAAATCAAAAATTGTACGGTCAGCTTTTTGTTCAACGGCTTTTTTAGTTTTGGTGATCACAATGCCATCAATCTGTTTTTCTTTGGTGCTATTATTGTTTTTTTCCTGAGAAAAAGCGAATATTGAGCTTACCAGTGATATAGCGAATAGAGTTTTTTTCATAATGTTTTTTACTACTATCCGGTTAGACGCTAAAAAAGAGACTTTGTTACAGATACTTAGAGAATTTTACATATTTCTTAGAAACCAATGAGCCATTATTTAGTTGTAGAAGATAATTTTGAGCTACAAAAAATAATCAATGTTATCTGTCAAAGAACCTTTTATTTGAACCAATGAATTTGAAGCTGGTAGCTGAAAGTTATAAGACCTAAAATTATTGTGTTTTTTACCTTTTTTAAAGATTGTTTTAGGGTTATAATCAGTTATTATTCTGACTAAAATTAACTTCCAGCCTCTTACTTCCAGCCTTCAACCTTTTAACTCTCTTGGTTAATTAAAACTTTCATGGTTATTAGTTTTTATATAGAGAAGGTTAAAAGTTTTTTAAGTTATTGAGCCCTTTGTTTTTCTTCAAAATCAACAGCCCTTGTATTGGATTTCACTTTCTGATTTCCAAAATTATAGGTCACACTTACATTCAGTTTTCTGGCATCCCAATAATTATTAAATGACTGGGTATTATCGGTATAATAAGCATCTCCTATGAATCTGCCCTGTCTAAAAATGTCGGTTACGGAAACGTTTACCTGTAATGTTTTTTCCATAAAGCTCATTTTTAATCCGGTATCCAGGCTCCCCATATTTTTCTGATAGGTATTTCCATCCCTGGACGGTAATGATTCCCAATAATTCACAAACAGGAAAAATGTTTTAGCCTTATTAAGCTGAAAAGTATTTTTCAAAGAATAATAAAATGCTTGCCCACTCTTTGGGATAAGGTTGAATCTTGTAACTTGTGTTTCATTATAACTAAAAGAAGTAGAGATATTGGTTTCCCAGAATTTAAAGAAGGTATCTGTGTAATTGAAATTGATACCATAAGTATCCTGATTGTAGTAATTATAATAGCTGCTGGTAACAGATTTTTCATTAAGAAATAATATCTGGCCATAATTATTGGTTGTTTTCTGATAATACAGATTGGCAGAAAACTTATTTTTGAAAATATAATTAAGCTCAATATTATCATTGAATGATGGCTGCAATTCTGGGTTTCCTGTAGAATAGCTACGAGGATTAGAATACCATCTAAACGGATTTAAAGCATTGAAATTCGGACGGCTAATTCTTCTGGAATAGTTTAGACTGAACTGGCTGCTGCTATTGGCTTTATATGAAATATAAGCAGTTGGAAAAAACTTTCCATAGTTGTTTTCAGTCAGTAACTCTGTGGTAGGAGAGAAGCTGCTGGTCTGAACATATTCATAACGGAGCCCTGCCTTAGCGGACCATTTTTCACCAAAGTCTTTACTGGCACTGATATAGGCTGCATAATTTTTTTCATTGTATTCAAACTGATTGGTTTTGCCCAAGTCAATTTCATAATTATTATTTTTCAGATCAAAATATTCAATGTTTGAATTGTTGGAGAACTGGTTGTATTTGGCTCCGGTTTCTACCTGCAGCTTTTTAAAATTTAAGATAAGATCTGCCTGGGCGGATGAAATTTTATAATCTACAGCAGACAGATTTCGAACCGTTTCTTTAGACTTGTCTGAAAGATCTGTTGTGATAAAATTGACCTGGGTATCCGGAACATTTCCATAATAATTATATCCAAGGCTTAGTTTATGGTCGCCAAATTTATGATCGAAATAAGTGTTCAGCATTTGAGTGGTAAAAGTGGAACGGTGTTTAGAATCTGTTTCTGTTAATAGAGTTGGGGTATTTCCGCTGAAATAATTTTGTGTAGAATAAATATCCATATCAAGATCTCCTTTTGTGATATCATAGATGAATCCTACAGAAGATTTATCAGAAAGAGAATAATCAACATTAGCATTAAGTCCAAGACCTTTATACATATCCCTTCTTTCATCTCTGCTGAAAGACGATTCTTTTCCTACAATCTGAAAGTTTTCTACCGAACGTTTTGCCGTATCAAATCCCTGAAACTTTACTGTGGCTTGTATCTTTTTATCCTGATAGTTGATTCCTGATGAACCGCCAAAACCACCATAAGTTCTTTGATTATAATAAGTGTTTAAATAACCGCTCCAGCCAAGATCTACATTCTTTTTTAATACAATGTTGATAATTCCGCTGTTTCCCTGGGCCTCATATTTTGCAGGTGGAGTAGTAATTACTTCAATTTTTAAAATATTTTCTGAACGAAGATTTCTCAGGTAATTCGTAAGTTCAGCTCCCGAAAGATTAAGCATTCTGTCATTCACCATTACTGAAACACCATTTTTTCCGGCAATTGAAATAATTCCTTTGTCTTCATCTACTTTCAGTAAGGGAGTGCTTGCCAGTACTTCAGCTCCGCTGCTCCCGTTGGATAACATAGAGTTTTGAACATTATAAACAAGACGGTCTACTTTACGCTCTACTAAAGCTCTCTTACCGTTTACTGTAACCGTTTCAATAGTTTTTACCTGATTGGCTGAATCTTTCGTTTGTCCTACCGCAAAAGAGCTTAATAAAGTAGTGATAAGAAGAATATGCTGTTTCATGAGTGTATCAGGTTCTGTTTTGTTATTTTCTGAAGCAAAGGTATTAGCAATGATTTTGCTCTGAAATGGCCTTTAGATAAAGGGGGAAATTTAATCTGTGAACTTATTTTCATCGATAAAATGAGCAGGTTTATCGAAAACCGCACTTTTGATGAGGTTGATCAGTTATTTTTGTACTATGAAATCGTCATGATTTGTAAATGCAAACACTGATAAAGATGACGCGATTGCATATAACTTTTAAAAAATTATGAATAGCTAACATATGAAACAAAAACAATTGCTTTTTCTGCATATCTTTTATTGGACGATGTATTTTGTGGGGACTATTATTGTTCCTTATTTTATTTATCATAAAGAGTATCTTATCTTGGGACTGACTTACTTTATGACCAGTTTTATATGTTTTTATTTCAATTACTTTTTTATTGTTTACCGGTTTTTTGACATTAAGAGGCTGTATAAGACTATTCTTGGTTTTTTTATCAGTGTAACCTGCTTTGTTTTGGTACGTTATTTTACTGAAGAAATAGTGTTGAAACATTTTTTCGGAATCCTTAATTATCCTGAAGGAACAGGATTTGCGTATTATTTTTTTGATAATATTTATAATAGTGTAACGTCTATCTTTATCAGTACGGTTTTCTGTTTGTTTAAGATATATTCTTCGCTTGATGAAGAAAGGCTTCAGCTTGTGGAAGAAAAGAAAAATGCAGAACTGAAAGCTCTGAAAACCCAGATCAATCCTCACTTTATCTTTAATACCTTAAATAATATTTATTCATTAGTCTATCAGCAATCAGAGAAAGCATTACCTGCAATTGAAGAACTCGGACAATTGTTGAGATACAGCACAAAAGATCTTGAAAAAGACTCTATTACTCTGGATCAGGAAATTGGTTATATCGACAGTTTAATTGAACTGGAAAAGTTGAGGCTTAGAAACCCGGAACTTATTCTGGTGGAAAAAAATATTCATGACCCTCATTTGAATATTTCACCTATGCTTTTGGTGCCCTTTGTAGAAAATGCTTTTAAACATGGTGATTTTCGTGGCAAAGGATTCGAGTTGAAAATTTCCGATCAGGATAAACTATTGCATTTTTATCTTTTAAATTTTAAGAATGATAAAATGAAAGATTTCAGCTCAGGAATTGGAATTCAGAATGTGAAGAAAAGACTGGAAATCCTGTACCCGAAACATGAGCTGAACATACACGATTCGGAAACGGAATTTATTGTAGATTTAAAAATTGATTTGCGGGATGAATAAAATAAAATGTATCATCGTTGATGACGAGCCTCTGGCTATTTCACTTCTTGAACAATACATGCAGAAAATTCCTTTTCTTGAACTGGTTTTTTCCGCAGAAAACCCCATTGAGGCATTAGAATATATTCAGAATAATGATTCAGACCTTATCTTTCTGGATATCCAGATGCCGGAGCTTACAGGAATCAATTTTATGAAGATTGTAGGGGCGAAACAAAAGTATATTTTAACAACTGCCTATTCTGAATACGCATTGGAAGGCTATGAACATAATATCGTTGACTACCTTCTCAAACCCATATCTTTTGAAAGATTTCTGAAAAGTGCTATGAAAGCTCAGGAACGGTTTTCTTTTCAGGAGGAAGATGCTCATTTTTTCGTTAAATCCTCAGGGCAGCAGCATCGTATCAATTTTAATGAGATCCTTTATATTGAAAGTATTAAAGACTATGTGAATATCCGAACAGACAGAGAAGAATATATTGTTCTGGATACGCTTAAATCTATGGAAAACCAGCTTTCGGATAAATTTGTAAGAATTCATAAGTCTTTTATCATTAATCTGGATAAAATTAAAAGTATCGGGACTAAAAAGTTGGTGCTATCAGAGCAGGAAATTCCAATAGGGGATAGTTATAGAGCTAATTTATTAGAGAGATTGAAATAGGTCAGAAGAAAGATCCAATCATTAAAAACATGCGTAATCTGTAAGATCTGCGAGAAATTTAAAAATTTATTCTCACGCAGATTTCGGAGATTAAGCAGATGTTAGGTTTTGACTATATCCAATAGTATTTTTATTAATTCTGAAAGCGGAAAAGTCCATTCCCATTGAAATTTGATAATAATATTCAGTAATAAAAACAAAAAAGACGACTTCAATAGAAGCCGTCTTTTTATTAATCGATCTAACAATTAATTCTTATTTCTCTTGTTGTTTAATCAAGTTTAGGGCAGAACCAGCTTTGAACCAATCAATCTGTTGATCGTTATAAGTATGGTTAGCCATAATGATATCTTTTGTTCCGTCTTTGTGAACGAACTCTAGTGTTAATTGCTTGCCTGGAGCAAACTGGTCAAGATCTAAGAAATTAACAGTGTCATCTTCCTGAATCTTGTCATAATCAGCCTCATTAGCAAAAGTGATCCCTAACATCCCTTGTTTTTTAAGGTTAGTTTCGTGGATTCTCGCAAATGATTTTACCAGTACCGCCTTTACACCAAGGTGTCTAGGCTCCATAGCAGCGTGCTCTCTTGAAGACCCTTCCCCATAGTTTTGGTCTCCTACAACAATAGTTGGAACACCTGCAGCTTTGTAAGCTCTTTGTACAGCAGGAACTTCACCATATTCACCCGTTAATTCATTTTTAACGTGGTTGGTTTCCATATTGTAAGCATTTACAGCTCCGATCAGCATGTTGTTGGAAATATTGTCAAGATGACCTCTGTATTTCAACCATGGCCCAGCCATAGAAATATGGTCGGTCGTACATTTTCCGAAAGCTTTGATCAATACTTTAGCCCCGGTAATATTTTTACCATCCCAAGCCGGGAATTCCTCTAATAATTGAAGTCGGTCTGAAGTAGGACTTACGTTAACAACAACACTTGATCCATCTTCTGATGGAGCCTGATATCCGTTGTCGTCCACAGCAAATCCTTTTGCAGGTAATTCGAAACCTTTAGGCTCGTTAAGTTTTACCTGTTCACCTGCTTGGTTTGTTAAAGTATCAGTAATCGGATTGAAATCCAGTCTACCAGAGATCGCAACAGCTGCTACCATTTCTGGAGACGCTACAAATGCATGAGTATTGGGGTTACCATCAGCTCTTTTCGCAAAGTTTCTGTTAAAAGAGTGAATAATAGAGTTTTTCTCTCCTTTTTCAGCCCCTTCTCTGTCCCATTGTCCGATACATGGCCCACAAGCATTGGTAAAGATTCTTGCATTTTCAAATTTTCTGAAGGAATCTAAGAATCCGTCTCTTTCTGCTGTGAATTTCACCTGCTCAGAACCTGGATTAATTCCTAAGATTGCTTTAGGCTTTACTCCTTTGGATACTGCATCTTCTACAATAGAAGCAGCTCTTGATAAATCTTCATACGAAGAGTTGGTACAAGAACCAATAAGTGCCCATTCCACTTCTAATGGCCATCCGTTAGCCTCAGCTTTAGCTCTGAATTCAGCAACTGGAGTCGCTAAGTCCGGAGTGAAAGGTCCGTTTAAGTGTGGAGTCAGCTCAGAAAGGTTTATTTCAATTAATTGATCGAAATATTGTTCAGGGTTGGCATATACTTCAGCATCACCTGTTAGGTGTTCAGCTATTTTATCAGCAGCATCCACTACATCCTGTCTTCCAGTAGCAGCCAGATATCTTCTCATTGAATCATCGTAACCGAAAGTAGAAGTGGTAGCTCCGATTTCAGCACCCATATTACAGATGGTACCTTTACCTGTTGCAGAAAGAGATTCTGCCCCTTCACCGAAGTATTCTACAATACATCCTGTACCTCCTTTTACAGTAAGAATTCCTGCTACTTTTAAGATCACATCTTTAGCAGAAGTCCAGCCGTTCATTTTACCGGTTAATTTAACCCCGATAAGTTTTGGCATTTTAAGTTCCCAGGCCATTCCCGCCATTACATCTACTGCATCAGCACCTCCTACTCCAATAGCAACCATTCCTAGTCCACCGGCGTTTACGGTGTGAGAGTCAGTTCCAATCATCATTCCTCCAGGGAAAGCATAGTTTTCCAATACCACCTGGTGAATAATCCCTGCTCCCGGCTTCCAGAATCCGATTCCGTATTTATCACATACAGAACTTAAGAAGTTGAACACCTCAGAGTTTTTGTTAATACCTTCCTGTAGATCTTTATCAGCACCTACTTTCGCCTGGATCAGGTGATCCGCATGAGCTGTAGAAGGAACAGCTACTTTGGTTTTTCCAGCCTGCATGAACTGTAAAAGCGCCATTTGTGCTGTTGCATCCTGCATGGCTACTCTGTCCGGTGCAAAATCTACATAAGAGTTTCCTCTTTCATATGCCTGTGTAGCATTTCCTTCCCAAAGGTGGGTGTAAAGAATTTTTTCTGAAAGGGTAAGAGGTTTTCCCACGATTTGTCTTGCCGAAGCAATTCTCTCAGGATAGCGCTCATACACCTTTTTGATCATATCAATATCAAAAGTCATATCGTATTTAGTTTTGTTCTTTTTCCATTAATGTTTCCTTTTCTCCTGTTTGAAAAAAGAAAAACCATTTTTTATACATCAAAAAACGTTCCTATAATCTATGAATAGGCTGATTCTGAATATAAAACCAAGAGATTTTATAACTTTCAATTTAAGAAAAAATAGATTCTATTTTCTCGATTTTCTCGGAAAAAAATCGTATTTAACTTAAAATAGAACGATTCTAAACAAAAAAAATGAAAGATTTTAAATCCTAAAAGGACTAAAATCTTTCATTTATATAATTTTCAATAGTCTTGCGACTAATTTATCAATGCTGTTAGTGAGCGCTTGTACTTGTTAATTCCTTAATAGAAGGTACAAAAGTTGTCAGGTCAATCCCTTCAACTGCTGCTTTGTATTCCTCAATGCTCGGGATTCTTCCGATGATGGCAGAAAGAACAACAACCGGAGTTGAAGCCAATAGAGATTCTCCTTTTTTACGTTCAGAATCTTCTACTACTCTTCCTTGGAAAAGACGGGTTGAAGTAGCCAAAACAGTATCTCCTTTTGCTGCCTTTTCCTGGTTACCCATACAAAGGTTACATCCAGGACGCTCAAGATACATTACATTTTCATATTCTGTACGAGCCTCACCTTTAGGAGCGTTGTCATTAAATTCAAAACCTGAATATTTTTCTAATAATTCCCAGTCACCTTCAGCTTTTAACTCATCAATGATATTATAAGTAGGAGCAGCAACAACCAGTGGTGCGCTAAATTCTACTTTACCATTTTGTTTTTCAAGATTTTTCAACATCTGAGAAACAATCTTAAGGTCTCCTTTGTGAACCATACAAGATCCTACGAAACCAAGATCTACTTTTTTCTCACCACCATAGTAAGAAAGATCTCTGATAGTATCGTGAGTATATCTCTTAGATACATCATCATTGTTTACATCCGGGTCAGCAATCATAGGTTCTACGATGACATCAAGATCTACAACCACTTCAGCGTAATATTTAGCATTTGCATCAGGAGTCAGTGCTGGTTTTTCACCAGATCTGATCTCTTCAATTCTCTTATTTGCTTTGTCAATTAATCCCTGAAGAACTTTGTTATGGTTATCCATTCCCTTGTCGATCATGATTTGGATTCTGCCTTTAGCAATTTCCAATGATTCGATTAGGGTGTTATCTTCAGAAATGTTGATAGATGCTTTAGCCTTCATTTCAGCAGTCCAGTCTGTAAAGGTAAATGCCTGGTCAGCAGGAAGTGTTCCGATGTGAACCTCAATGATTCTTCCCTGGAATACGTTTTCTCCTCCGAATTGCTTCAACATCTGAGCCTGAGTAGCATGTACCACATCACGGAAATCCATGTGAGGTTTCATTTCTCCTTTGAACGTTACTTTTACAGATTCAGGAATTGGCATAGATGCCTCACCTGTAGCTAATGCAAGTGCAACTGTTCCTGAGTCAGCTCCGAAAGCAACTCCTTTAGACATTCTTGTGTGAGAGTCACCACCAATGATGATTGCCCACTCGTCTACAGTGATATCATTAAGAACTTTGTGAATAACGTCAGTCATTGAGTGGTATTCACCTTTCGGGTCACGAGCCGTGATTAATCCGAAATCGTTCATGAATTTCATTAGCTTAGGAATGTTAGCCTGTGCTTTTTTATCCCAAACCGAAGCCGTGTGACAACCTGATTGGTAAGCACCGTCTACCACTGGAGAGATTACAGTAGCAGCCATTGATTCAAGCTCCTGAGAAGTCATAAGACCCGTCGTATCCTGAGATCCAACGATGTTTACCTGTACACGTACATCAGAACCAGCATGTAATACTTTTCCTGGTGTAGTTCCTACAGCATTTCTGTTGAAGATCTTTTCAACAGCTGTAAGACCTTGTCCTTCGTGAGAAATTTCTTTAGATGGAGCAAAAACAACCGGAGCCTCAACACCTAAAGTCTGAGCTGCGAATGTCTGTAGTTTCTTCCCAAATACGATGGCGTAAGATCCACCAGCTTTGATGAATTCCATCTTTTGTGGTGTGAAAGACTTGGTAAGGTCAATCAGTTCCTGATCACCGTTATATAATTTCTTTTCTTTTGTATTAATCGTTAATACAGTTCCTGTAGCTACTGAATAAGCTTCTTCAAGAACGATATCACCATTTTCGTTACGAACAGGATTTCCGTTTTCATCTACTTTCTTCACCCAGTTCTTAAGGTCAACACCGATCCCTCCGGTAACGTCAACAGTAGTAAGGAAGATTGGAGAAATACCGTTTGTTCCTCCTACAATTGGAGCGATATTTACAAATGGAACATAAGGGCTAGCTTGTTTACCAGTCCATAAAGCCACATTGTTTACCCCAGACATTCTGGATGAACCTACACCCATGGTTCCTTTTTCAGCGATAAGCATAACGCTTGCATCAGGATGTTGTGCCTGTAAAGCTTTGATTTCTTCCTGAGCTGCAGGAGTAATCATACATTTACCGTGAAGCTCACGGTCTGATCTTGAGTGTGCCTGGTTACCCGGAGAAAGTAAATCAGTAGAAATGTCTCCTTCACCAGCAATAAAAGTAACGACTTTGATTTCTTCAGCGACTTCAGGAAGTTTAGTAAAGAATTCAGCTTGTGCATAGCTTTCTAGAATTTCTTTAGCAATTGCATTTCCGTTGTTGTATGCTTCTTTTAAACGGTTGGTATCCGCTTCATAAAGGAAAACCTGTGTTTTAAGAACTTCTGCAGCTTGCTGAGCAATAGCAGAATCATTACCTAAAGCTAAGTCTAATAATACTTCGATTGATTTACCTCCTTTCATGTGAGATAATAATTCGAAAGCAAAAGTCTGAGAGATTTCTTC